>NZ_WUDQ01000168.1:0-7167 GCF_009827695.1 Paenibacillus sp. OT2-17
CAAAAAAACGCTGTTTGTTCACTTAGAGTTGCCATAATAGAACAACCACCATGCGAACAAACAGCGTTTTAATGTAGTGCTGGATAGAGATAATGCTTAGGAACTAACTTTATTTTGCTGATATTGCTCCATTGAGATAAGGACCTCACGGGGCTTGCTGCCCTCGTAAGGGCCGATGACTCCGCGAGCTTCCATGGAGTCAATCAGTCGAGCAGCACGTGTATAACCGATCCGCATACGGCGCTGAAGGAGCGAAACGGAAGCTTGTTTAGCCTCTAAAATGATGTTGACAGCCTGATCGTACAGCTCATCCAGCATTTCATCTGCATCAGCCGATACCTCTTCCACCTCCGGCACTAGCGTTTCATCATACTGCGCTTCACCCTGTTCACGTACATAGTTAACAATATTTTCGACTTCTTGATCGCTCATGAACGCTCCCTGAACGCGGACTGGTTTGGAAGCACCCATCGGCATGAATAGCATATCACCACGTCCGAGTAGCTTCTCGGCTCCGCCCATGTCCAATATGGTACGGGAGTCTACCTGCGAGGAAACGCCGAAGGCAATACGTGAAGGAATATTGGCTTTAATCACCCCGGTAATTACGTCAACCGAAGGTCTCTGGGTTGCAATGATAAGGTGGATGCCTGCTGCACGCGCCATTTGGGCAAGTCGTGCAATCGCATCCTCCACATCTCCCGCAGCTACCATCATTAAATCTGCCAACTCGTCCACAATAACGACGATGTAAGGCAGAAATGCATCCGGGTTATCTTTCATCAGATTATTATAGCCCTCAATATTACGGGTTCCTGATTTGGAAAATAACTCATATCTTTTTTCCATTTCAACTACAATTTTCTTCAATGCAAGTGAGGCACGCTTTGGATCAGTCACGACCGGAGCCAACAAATGCGGGATTCCGTTGTACACGTTCAACTCCACCATTTTAGGATCGACCATCAAAAATTTGACCTCATCCGGCTTTGCTTTGTACAAAATACTCGTGATGATCCCATTGATACACACTGATTTACCCGAACCTGTTGCCCCAGCTACAAGCAGATGGGGCATCTTGGCCAAATTACCAACAATCGTCTGTCCTGCAATATCACGTCCGAATGCAATGGATAAATTGGAAGTTGACTCCTGGAAAACGGTTGTCTCCATTACCTCACGCATCGTGACAATGGAAACTTCATTATTCGGAACCTCAATTCCGATAGCAGATTTGCCAGGAATCGGAGCCTCCATACGGATATCTTTGGCAGCAAGCGCAAGCGCAATGTCATCCGTCAGACTCACAATGCGGCTGACCTTTACTCCAATGTCCGGCTGAATTTCATAACGCGTTACGGCAGGGCCACGGACAACCTCCAGCACCTTCGCCCGCACACCGAAGCTTTCCAGCGTTGCTTCCAGCTTGCGTGCCGTTTGCATGTAATCCTTTTGTCCCATACCTTTGCCTACGTTTTGTGGTTTAGCAAGCAAACGAAACGATGGGAGCTTGTAAGGTTTAGGCGGCGGCGGAGCCGGAATAGCTGTATGGGTACCTTCAGCCTCTTCGCCTGCAACCCCAGTTGCAATCGTCTGAGCTTGTCCCTGAGCACCTTCTAATGTCCCCTGGATCGTTGTCGAATCATCCATATCCGTATTCGCATGGGCATCCACAAAGTCATCATCCAGGGATTCATCAATAATGGAAGTTGTCTGCTCTGCCCCTGTCAGGGACTCTCCAAATTCAGCTTCCGGTCTTCTTTCCTCATGCTTTACTTGTTCGAAGAAATCCCTAATAATCGGCGACCTTTTTACCGGAGTTGCAGCTTCCTCCTCAGCGTGTTCGACTGCGTCAGACAGCTCTTCACTCTGGTTATCGTTTCTCCACTGGGCCTGCGCGTCCTCAGCTTCATATGGAAGATCATGATCATCCTCATCCGTATCGACGGAATGCTTCTCCTTGTCCGCTTTATCTGAATTTTTGAGACCAAACAACTGAAAGAAAATCGGTTGTTTGCGTGCAGGAGGCTGCATTTCGTCAAAGTCATCATCCATGTCTTCCTCATAGGCAGGAATCGGCTCAGACTTGATTTTTCTATTCCCACTACCTTTGCTAGATGCCGAAAGCGGAGTAGCTTTACCAGTCCATTTTTTGCGCACGCTTCCCCCGACTGTCAGCAGCTTGGTCTTTACAATCCGTACCAAATCCACATAGGACAGTTGGGTCATCAGCATGAAACAAATGACGAACATAACAATCATGATCAGTTTAGCTCCTGTGAGACCAAACAGCCACAACAGAACAGTAAGCTGCAATGCGCCTACGTACCCCCCGCTGATATCCTTGTTCAGCATTGAGGTATGGCCCTGCTGGTCAGGCGACAGCAACTGCTCACGCATATCTATATGTATCTGGGTCATCACTCCGCCCGGCTGAAGCGCGTTGATCGGCCCCAAACGCTGCTCCATAGATGAAATAGAACTCATAAGTGTAAAGGCAAATACCAACAGGAGCAAACCCGTTTTACGCGAGTTCCACTGGTTCGGCCACTTGCGGTGAATCATCACCATTAGACCATAATAAATGCCAATGAGAGGGATAACAAAATAGAATTTCCCCAGTACGAGCCCAAACATCTTGGATAGCGACCGACCAACTGCCGCTTCACCCGACAACGCAATGACCGCTAATGTAATCAGCACAATGCCGTAAATTTCAAATTTTAGAACTCCGCCAAATGCGGCTTTCTTTTTTCTTTTTCTTCTTCTGGACATACAAGGTCACCCCCCAGAAGAATATTATACCACGTCACCCGGTATCCGCACATATGTTCTTTTTCAGCAGTAAATGACCTATTTCTATACTATTCGACACCTTCTACGACCACTCGATAACTTGACCTGGTCCATAACGCGGATTCAGGTAGGCTTCCAGCGGACAGTCCAACAACCGTACAATGATCCCCCGACGACTTTCAAGCGGCTGTACCTGCATAAGTAGACCGTCTACCCGAACCTCTGCAAGCTCCTCAGCCTCTTTCCACATCCCTTGCCATACCATTTCCATTGGCATCACAGTATATAGTGTCATTGAGGTAGCTCCCTGCTTTGCTCCCCTGACAGTGTCTCTGTAGGAGTTCCTGTGGGACTGGGAGAAAAAGGAGCATACGGAGCCTGCTGTTGAATCCCAGCGATCCCGTTTTGCTGACGCCGCGTTTCAATAATGGTGTTCAGCTGTTTTAAAGCCTCTCCGATGCCTCCAACCGCGTCCATCAATCCATACTTCACTGCATCCGCTCCCCCAACCGCTGTACCAATATCGCGGTTTAACTCACCGGTTTTAAACATCAGTTCCTTAAACTGCTCTTCTGTAATACGAGAATGAGAAACGACGAAGCGTACAACACGTTCTTGCATTTTTTCCATGTATTCAAAAGTTTGTGGTACTCCAATGACCAGACCGTTCATACGAATGGGATGAATGGTCATCGTCGCACTCTCCGCAATGTAGGAATAAGTGGAAGACACAGCAATGGGTACACCGATGCTATGCCCCCCACCTATGACAATAGTCACCGTTGGTTTACTCATCGATGCGATCATTTCAGCAATAGCCAGTCCGGCCTCTACATCACCACCAACTGTATTCAGCAAAATCATTAATCCTTCGATACGAGGATTTTGTTCTGCCGCTACCAATTGGGGAATAATGTGCTCATATTTTGTCGTTTTGTTTTGAGGCGGTAAAATGAGATGCCCTTCAATCTGACCGATAATCGTCATGCAAAAAATATTGGACTCGCCTCCAGGCATGGAAGTTTGACCCAGCTGCTGCAAAGCCTCCATAGCAGGTAAAGCGGGTCTTTGCCCAATTTCTGGTTGATCTGGCGCTTCCGTTTCCTCGTTGCCAGATGTTAGATTGCTGTATTGTTCCATATGGGTGATCTTCCTTTCGCTTTACGCATCTATATGACCCGTATTCACCCTATAGTATGGGATGGAAATGGAATATTTTATACCCGACCCCATGCTTTTCCTTGTCCCGCAAAATCAAAAAAGCCTCTCCTCCCGCGGAAACCGTCCAATATTTCCTGCGGGAAGAGAGGCGACTGTGTGCCTGTGACTTAAGTTTTTAATTCAGGTTTTTGAACAAATTTCAATTGAATCACACTTCCATTATAATTGGCAGGATCATCGGTCTGCGACGAGTTTGCTCATACAAGAAGCGACCTAGTGCATCCTTGACATTTGTCTTGAGGGAAGCCCATTCATTTACATTTTCACTCATGAGCTTATGCAGTGTACTTGAGACAATACGATTTGCTTCATCCAGTAGACCTTCCGATTCACGGACATATACGAAACCGCGGGAAATGATATCTGGGCCTGATTTAATCGTTCCGTCTTGCTTGCTCAGCGTGACAACCACCACCAAAATACCGTCCTGTGACAGCAATTTGCGGTCGCGCAATACGATATTTCCTACATCCCCTACGCCTAGTCCATCGATCAGTACGTTGCCTGCTGTAACTTTACCAGCTCTGCGTGCTCCGCCATTCTGAATTTCAATGACTTCACCGATATCCGTGATGAAGATATTTTCAGGCTCTATACCTACGCCTTCAGCAAGAAGAGCGTGACGACGTTGCATTCTAAACTCACCATGAATTGGCAAGAAGAACTTTGGTTTCATCAGATTCAGCATCAGCTTGAGTTCTTCCTGGCTTCCGTGTCCAGAAACGTGGATACCTGGATTAGCCGCGCTGTAATATACATTGGCACCCAGACGGAACAGTTCATCAATTGTGCGTCCAACGTATTTTTCATTACCCGGTACCGGAGTAGCTGCGATGATGACTGAATCCCCTGGAAGAATGTCAACCTTTCGATGTGTGGAACGAGCCATTCTTGTCAAAGCGGACATCGGTTCACCCTGACTGCCTGTGCAGAGAATAACTACACGATCCGCTGACATTTTGCCAACTTCTTCAGGCTCAATCAGCATTCCATCTGGAATTTCCAAATAGCCCAAGTCCGAAGCAATACCTACGACATTAACCATGCTTCGACCAATAACTGTTACTTTACGTCCCGTAGCTTCAGCAGCATTAATTACCTGCTGAATACGATGTACGTTAGAAGCAAAAGTGGCTACGACCACACGCTGTCTCGACTTGCGGAAAATGTCTTCCAGGACAATACCAACGCTCTTTTCCGAAGGTGTAAAGCCCGGTTTCTCGGCATTTGTACTGTCTGACAAAAGAGCCAGTACACCACGTGTGCCAATTTCAGCCATACGCTGCAAATCTGCATATTGTCCGTTCACCGGAGTATGGTCAAATTTGAAGTCACCTGTATGAACAACAGCGCCTTCAGGAGTATCAATACATACACCTACAGAATCCGGAATACTATGGTTGGTTCTGAAGAAAGTTGCTTTTAGTGTGGAACCCAGCTTGATTTCGGAATCAGCATTGATCAAAATACGTTTGGTTTCACCAAGCAGATTCGCTTCCTTCAGCTTGTTTTCCACCAATCCCAGCGTCAATTTGGTACCATATACTGGTACATTCAAATGTTTCAACACGTAAGGCAAACCGCCGATATGGTCCTCGTGACCATGAGTCAGCACAATGCCTCTTACTTTGTCGCGGTTCTCTGTAAGGTAGGAAATATCAGGAATAACGATATCAATGCCCAGCATGTCCTCTTCCGGGAATTTCAGACCGGAATCCACCACGACAATGTCATTGCCGTATTGAACGACATACATATTTTTCCCGATTTCACCGACGCCGCCCAAAGCGAAAATCATCAATTTATCGTTGTTTGTTTTTTTAGACAAATGAATCTAAACCTCCTATGGTAGTTGGACGTCGTACCTTGATTTGTTTATTTAATTTTCAAAAAAATACCGCACCCAGTCACTTGACCCCATTATACATGATTAAAATAAGAAAAAACAAGTCATCCTATTCGTTACGCTAGGTTTCCCATTGCCGTCTGAAACCATTAGTATCTGTCATTTTATCTACATGCATGGTTAAAAGCACAGCAAAAAGGACGTCCTATAAGAACGCCCTTCACGCTGGAGAACCTTGTCAGACAATAAACTCTATCGGTTTTGTACCTACCGACTGCCCTTAACAAGGATACTCCTTAGTATTAATTAACAGCTTACATTCCTATTTCTCTTTAGCGGGTAAATAATTTCTTAATAAATTCCGCTTCATCCTCAGTTGGAGGAATGAGTGGCAACCGAACCGAACCTACCTTAATCCCCCGTAATTCCAATGCATATTTTACTGCCACCGGATTAGGCAGAGGATGAGGACAGCCAAACAAACCCTTGAAAATCGGGAACAACTGCTGATGCAACTTGGCTGCCTCCTGCGAGTGTCCTCCTACAAGTGAATCGATCATCTGCTTCATTTCAGCACCTACCACATGACTCGCTACGCTGATAATACCATAAGCACCTACAGCCATAGCAGGCAACCCAGAAGCATCATCCCCGGAATAAACCAGAAAGCCTTCTGGCGCTGCCGCTGCAATCTGTGTGACCTGCGCAAGTGATGCACATTCTTTGGTTCCCACAATGTTCGGAATTTGTGCAAGACGCAGCGTTGTTTCAGCTGTTAGACTCGCTCCAGTACGGCTTGGAACATTATACAGTATAGCTGGAAGGGATGTGGAGTTTGCAATACTTTCGAAATGCTGATACATCCCTTCCTGATTCGGTTTATTATAATATGGTACTACGAGTAGAACACCATCTGCTCCTGCCTGCTCCGCGGCACGGGTTAGATGAATAGAGTGACGCGTATTGTTGCTTCCAGTCCCGGCAATAATTTTACATCGTCCAGCTGCTTTTTCTACAACAAATGCAAACAACTTGATTTTTTCATCATCGCTCAGGGTAGGAGACTCCCCTGTTGTTCCAGATACAACAAGTGACTCTGAGTGCTGTTCTTCTATTAAGTAATCAATCAACGAGGACAATGCAGTCCAGTCAATCTCTCCTTGCTGATCAAAAGGTGTCACCATTGCGGTAATCAATCTGCCGAAGTTCACCATGCTGCCTCCTTTTTGCAAGTCCGAGCACGGACAATGCACCTATTGATGGAGTTCAAATTTATTATGCAATGCGCGTACAGCCTGCACCAT
>NZ_WUDQ01000169.1:0-7165 GCF_009827695.1 Paenibacillus sp. OT2-17
GCTTGCATTCATTATTAATTGTTTCATCTGAAATATTCCTCCGCTCAGTTTTCTGCAACTTTTTCCTACGATCCAATTGACAGCTTCTACAGCTTCATTGCCCGTTCCATAACCGCCATGCGGATCGGAACTCCGTTTGCCATTTGCGGAAAAATTCGCGATTGTTCGCTTTCCACAACTGCACTATCAATTTCCACATTCCGATTCACTGGAGCTGGATGCATGATAATCGTTCCGGGCTTCAGGTTCGCTGCTCTTTTTTCTGTCAAACCGTACTGCTCTCGATACTCATCCGCTGAGCGCAACATCCCTTCAGCATGCCGTTCCAGCTGTACCCGAAGCATCATGACCACGTCCGCCTGTAGTGCCTCTTGCATCGGAACATAAGGCGCGTACGCCGCAAGATCAGGTGCTTGCATATTATCAGGAGCGCAGAAGCTAACCTTGGCTCCGAATTTTTGCAAGGCCCACAGATTCGAGCGAGCGACACGGCTGTGCAGAATGTCTCCTATGATGGATACTCTCAAGCCTTTAAGCTCACCGAAAGTTTTGCGCATGGTGTACAGGTCCAGCAGAGCCTGCGTTGGATGCTCATTGTTGCCGTCCCCCGCATTAACCAGTGGGACACTGACCTTCTCAGCGAGCTCTTGCAGCACCCCGGCTGGTTTTAACCGGATGACTCCTGCGTCAATGCCCATGGATTCGAGCGTACGTACTGTATCGTAAATGGACTCCCCTTTTTCCACACTGGAAGCCGCAGCGGAAAAGTTCAAAACCTGAGCGCCCAGCCGCTTCTCTGCCATTTCAAAAGAAAAGCGGGTGCGAGTGCTGTTTTCAAAAAACATGTTGGCCGCAAAGCGTGATTGCAGTACTGGAACCAGTTTTTCTGGTTGAGACTCCCAATAATGAGCGCGATCCAGAATGGACTCGATTTCATTTCGGCTAAGTTCCTTTAACCCGAGCAGGCTACGTTCTTTAAGTTGACTGGCTGTTGTGATCATAGCTGTTCCCCCCGGTTCTGAATGATTGTCACTTCGTCCTTACCGTCCGTCTCTTGAAGGGCTACTACGATTTCCTCAGATTTGGAGGTCGGGATGTTCTTGCCGATGTAATCCGGACGAATCGGAAGCTCACGGTGTCCGCGATCCGCTAGCACTGCCAGCTGGATCATTTGCGGTCGTCCGCAGTGCATCAATGCATCCATCGCCGCGCGGATGGTGCGGCCTGTATACAGCACATCGTCAAAGAGAATGACTTTCTTATCATGAACCGATACGTCAGCAGGATTCATCAAAAGCTCTTTTCCATTTCCTTTAGCTTCGGCTACGCTGCTCCGGTCATCCCGGTAGGCTGTAACATCCAGCTCTCCCCATGGAATTGGTGCGCCTTCAATCTCAGCAATTTTTTCAGCCAGGCGTTCGAATACCTACTAGCACACAATCGTCAATACCTTTGTTTTTCTCCAATATTTCATGTGCAATCCGTGTCAATGCCCGACGAATCGCAATTTCATCCATCAGTACATGTGTTTCATTACTCATGCTTCCAGCCTCCTCAGGTGATGTTCCCTTCAGACCTGGTCCCGTGTTCGGATACAAAAAAGACTCCTTGCCCAAGTTTGGCAAGGAGTCTCGTGTGAACAGTCTTCTACTGTTCTCCGATCTCTCGGACACACTGAAGACATACCGCCGCAGCGGATGCACTGATCAGTGATCCATTCACGTTACCTTGCCAGCCTCACGGGACTGATTTAAAGGTGCTATTCAGGATTTCCTTTGTCCTGCTTCTCATAGTGTGAGATGGTTAGCCATCTCTTGGACAAAGTTCATCGCAACTACGAGAAGTATGACAGATTGAAAATCGTGTGTCAACACCCGTTCAACCGGAACCACCGGAAGCACTCTAATAATTATACAACTTCATTGTATAATTATCCATAGTTGTTTTTACCCATACCTTATCCCACAATAAAAAAACCGCCATTTAGGCGGTTTAACTTAATAATTTATTCAGGTTTGTGAATAGGAATGCAAATTGTCATTGTTTTAGCGACTACGCAAGGATGCTAACACATCCTCCATATCAGGAGGGATCGGTCTGTTGAATTCCATGTACTCTCCAGTGGATGGATGCTTAAAACCCAGTACCGCCGCATGCAGCGCCTGACCATCCATACGAACCCCTTTACTACGTCCATACATAGGGTCGCCAACCAATGGGTGTCCAATAAATTTCATGTGAACACGAATTTGGTGTGTGCGTCCTGTTTCCAATTGAAGTTCAAGCAGGGTATAATCCCCCAACCGTTCAATGACGAGAAAATGGGTGACTGCATGCTTGCTGTTACGTTCCGTCACTGTGAACAATTTGCGATCACCCGAATCGCGGCCAATCGGAGCATCTACCGTTCCCTGATCGTGGCTCAAATGACCGTGAACTAAGGCTATATATTTCCGAGTCACACTATGGTCCTTAAGCTGTGCTGCAAGTGATGCGTGAGCCTGATCATTTTTAGCCGCCATCAGCAGTCCTGATGTATCCTTATCAATACGGTGAACAATACCAGGACGTAATTCCCCATTGATGCCGGAAAGATCGTGGCAGTGGTACATCAGTGCGTTAACCAATGTTCCCGAAGAGTGTCCCGGTGCAGGATGCACGACCAGACCACGTTGCTTGTTAATAACAATAACGTCCGAATCCTCGTAAACGACATCCAACGGAATATTTTCCGGTACAATATCTACACTTTCTGGCTCCGGTACCGATAATACAATACGATCTCCTTCAGCCAGCTTGTAGTTCGCCTTGATCGCCGTACCGTTCACCAACACCCGACCATTTCCGATCCACAGCTGTATCTGAGAACGAGACACTTCCTTCATTTCTTCGGCGATATATTTGTCTATACGTGTTTTGGCATCCACGAAATCCGCTGTCCATTCCAGAGATTCACTCTCCAGTTCGTCTTCATAAGACAGACCTGCGGCTTCGCCGTTTTCATTCACTTCGCTCATGCTATGACTTCCCTTCAATGCTATCATTGCCATTTCCTTTTTCCCGACGCGATTCCAGCAATGTATCCAAAATAATCAGTGCTACACCGATGACAATCGCCGAATCTGCCACATTAAAAATCGGGAACGTATAGCTTCCAAAATTGAATTGCGCAAAATCAACCACTTCACCTGAAATAGCCCGATCCAAAAAGTTACCGACTGCTCCCCCCAGCACCAAACTTAGCGCAACAGGAAGTAGCTTTTGTCCAGCCTTGACTGTTTTTCGCAGGTACCAGACGATACCGATCACCACTACAATTGTAATCACGATAAAAAGCCAACGTTGACCTTCCAAAATCCCAAAAGCGGCTCCACGATTACGATGGGAGGTGATTAAAAAGAAATTGCCGATGACTGGTATTTGCTCGTACAATTCCATCCGCGTAGCCACCAAATATTTGACTCCCTGATCAATCAAAAAAATAATTAGCGCAATACCAAAATAAATCACAGTCCTTCGTCACTCCGATCCGCTTATATCCGTTGTTGAACCCATTTATTGTAGCATAAGCGTTCTCAGATCGTCCACGAAACCCGCAAGCTATCAAGTACAGATCATCTATAAAATGAACTCCACTGCATTTGATTAGAATTTCCTATGTAAAAGAGGCCTTCCCGGTGCAAACTACAAGGAGCATACTCGACACAACGCATGCGCATGTAAACCTAGAACAAGGAGAGGATTCCATGTCCCCATTGACAGAGCAACAATTGCAGGGCTTGCGTAACGAACTGCTGGAACGCAAAAAAGAAATTGAGCATCGTTTGCAGGACAACGGCCATTACGGACTCGGCGATTCCCAACGCGATCAAACCGGCGAGCTTTCTCCTATTGATAACCACCCAGGAGATCTGGCTACTGAAACCTACGAGCGAGCCAAGGATATTTCCTTACTGGAGCACGACGAATTCCAATTAGAACGCATCGAATCAGCTCTGATGGCCATGGAAAAGGGGACGTATGGCATTTGTGCCGCCAGCGGTAAACCCATTCCCTATGAACGCCTACTGGCTGTTCCCTATACCATTTACTGTAAAGAGTACAGTCCCGAAACAGAAGTGTCTAACCGCCGCCCAGTGGAGGAAGAATTTCTCGCTCCCTCGTTCGGCAGAACAAGTCTGGATGAGCGTGATGATCAAAACGGCTTCGACGGTGAAGATGCCTGGCAGATCGTCGAAAATTGGGGTACCTCTAACACACCAGCCATGGCCGAAAGTGGAGAAATCCACAGTTATGATGATATGGAAATTGAAGCAGGCGACGATAATATGGGCTTCGTAGAACCATACGAAAGCTTTGTTGCTACTGACATTTATGGACAAAATGTTTCCGTTATTCGTAGTTCCATTTATCAGCGTTATATCGAAGATGGCGAGGGCGAAGGTCTACTGGAGCCGGATACGCACGAAGACGAATCGTGAACATCAAAGTGGAGATCGCTGCCTAATAGGTAGTAAGCTCCAATTGTCGTTGTACAATCCGTACAATATCAGCGATATAATCACCGATAATCGGCAAATTCAACGCTCCGAGCACTTGCAGCACATAAATAATGGTAGCGGCAAAAAAAGTAAAACCTAGCGCGATGCCGATTCCCCGGGAAACGCCTGATATTAGATTTAGCCAGAGTAATCGCCAAGGCTTATTCAGCAGCAAAGCATAATCTGCAATACGTGTCCGTTCCATCTGCTCTGACACAGCACGTATCAGCTTTTCAACACGACTTAATTGCTCTGCCTGATTACCTGTTTTGCTTTTATCTGCGGCTACGGCAGCTACCTCTCCGTTCATCCCTCGGAGACTTCTCCCCTGTCTACGCCTTGATCGTGCCGTCATATGCACAATCCCCCTTTTCCCATGGCTGCCCTGAACGCAGCAAACGAGCCGAAGCACGTAACGGAGAAAAACCGTTTCCAATGCTTAGGCTCGTTTTTATATGCTGCCTGTTATTGTATTATGGGACAGGGGGCTTGTTATTATTCTCCAATATGAACGCCGATGGTTTTACCGTTCACATCCACATGTTCTGCCGGTTCGGCTTGACCAAATGTCACAGTAGTAACCAATACGTTCTCACGCAACACAGAATCGAAGCTTTCGATGGCCTGACGCAGCTCGTTATCTACATCCAACGTCAACGCCACATACTTTTCAATCGGCAGATCCAGTTTTTTACGATAATCCTGTACCGCACGAACCACTTCACGTACCCAACCCTCTTGCTCCAGCTCTGGCGTAATGTCTGTGTTCAACGCTACCGTTAAGCCATAACCGGAAGCAGAAGCGAAGCCTTCTTTCGCTTTTTTCTCCACCAGCAATTCTCCGGCCGTAACTTGCAGCTCTTCACCTTCTGGAGAAGCGACGTTTAACACTCCTTTTTCTACAACAGAACGGGTATCCTCAGCAGACATTCCTTTGAAAAAGTTTTGTAGGAAACCGACATTTTTGCCGTATTTCTTGCCTGCTACTTTCAAATTCAGTTTCAGTGTAAAATCTACAAAGCCGCTATCGTCCGTCTCAACATGAATATGCTTCACGTTAATCTCATCTTTGATGATTTCCTCATAGCCACTCAGTTCAAAGTCCTGATCCATGGACAGAATCAACTCGGACAACGGTTGACGCGTTTTCAAACCCGTTTCGTTGCGGACGTTACGCGCCAATTCAACGACACGGCGTGCCGTTTCCATATCTCGTTCCAGTTCCAAATCGATCAAGGACTCATTGGCAGTCGGATAATCATCCAGATGAACACTTTCCCCGTTGCTTAGGTTGAGGTAAATATCCTCTGCAAGCAGTGGTGTAAACGGCGCAAGCAGTTTGGCAGTCGTTAACAACACTTCGGTCAGTGTACGGTATGCATCCAGCTTATCTTCTGTAAGACCATTGCCCCAGAATCGGTCGCGTGAACGACGGATATACCAGTTGCTCAGCTCATCAACAAACGATTCAATTGCTTTAGATGAGTTCAGGAAGTCATTTACAGCCAGCGCTTTGTCCACTACCAAAATGAGGCTGTTCAGACGGGACAAAATCCAACGATCCAACTTATGAGCCGATGGTTTGAACGGATGCTGTGCCGGATCAAATCCGTCGATATCCGCATACAAAGTCAGAAAAGCGTGTGTATTTACAAGCGTATCCACCAGCTTCGATTTAGCCTCACCTACAATGCCTTTGGAAAAACGTTTGCTATTCCATGGTGCACTATCAGACAGCAATGCCCAGCGGAAAGCATCTGTACCGTACTCGTCAATCACTTCCCACGGATCAATAACATTACCCTTGGATTTAGACATTTTCTGCCCCTGCTCATCCAGTACATGGCCTGTCGCCATGACAGCTTTATAAGGAGCTTTGCCAGTCAGCATAGTCGAAACCGCAAGCAAGCTATAGAACCAGCCACGAGTCTGGTCAATCCCTTCGCAGATCATATCTGCAGGAAATTGCTGCTCGAACGTTTCATTATTTTCAAAAGGATAATGATGCTGTGCAAACGGCATAGAGCCACTATCGAACCATACGTCGATTACTTCCGGTGTACGAGTCATCTCGTATTTACCGCATTGGCTACGAACCTTAATATCATCTACATATGGTTTGTGCAGCTCGATGTCCGCTGGTACAACGCCAATCGCACGTTCCCTCAATTCAGCAATACTATGTGGAGCGAACTGTTCTCCAGTTTCTTCACAAACCCAGATGTTTAGCGGTGTACCCCAATAGCGATCGCGACTGATGTTCCAATCCACCAGTTCCTCCAAAAACTTGCCAAAACGTCCTTCACGTATATGCCCCGGGTACCATTCGACTTCGCTGTTGTTGGCAATCAGTTGATCCTTGATCGCAGTTGTTTTGATAAACCAGCTGTCCATAGCATAGTACAATAATGGAGTATCGCAGCGCCAGCAGAACGGATAGCTATGCTCGTATTTTTCCTTGCTGTACAGCAAACCTTTTTCGGACAGCATTTTAACAATATCTACATCACAGTCTTTCACAAAACGGCCTGCAAAATCAGTGATTTCCTCTACATAGTTACCTTGGAGATCCACCACGTTGATGAATTCAACACCATTTTCACGACATACCCGGTAATCATCCT
>NZ_WUDQ01000016.1:0-36984 GCF_009827695.1 Paenibacillus sp. OT2-17
AGAGGCTTCTGAGTAATTGGTTTGTCAGGGAAAATTTTAATCCAAACCTTACCACCACGTTTGATGTAACGAGTCATCGCAATACGAGCAGCTTCGATTTGACGGTTAGTAATCCATGCAGGTTCAGTAGCTTGCAAACCGTACTCACCAAAGTTCAGTGTAGTACCGCCTTTTGCACGACCCTTCATATGACCACGTTGTTGTTTACGATGTTTTACGCGCTTTGGTACCAACATGATTAGTTGCCTCCTTCCTGAGGAGCTTGTTTCTTAGCTGGAGGAAGAACCTCTCCACGATAGATCCATACTTTTACGCCAAGACGACCGTAAGTAGTATGAGCTTCCGCTGTACCATAGTCAATGTCGGCACGAAGCGTATGCAGTGGAACAGTTCCTTCGCTGTACCCTTCGGAACGAGCGATTTCGGCACCGCCAAGACGTCCGCCTACTTGAGTTTTAATTCCTTTTGCTCCGGAGCGCATAGTTCTTTGAATCGCTTGTTTCAAAGCACGACGGAAAGAAACACGACGTTCCAATTGTTGTGCAATGCTTTCAGCAACCAGAATTGCGTCCAGTTCAGGATTTTTAATTTCAGAAATATTGATGTGTACCTTTTTACCGCCTGCGATTTTAGTAATTTCATTACGCAGATTTTCAACTTCGGAACCACCCTTACCGATAACCATACCTGGTTTCGCAGTGTGAATCGTTACGTTGACACGGTTAGCTGCTCTCTCGATTTCAACACGGGATACAGCGGAGTCTTTCAATCTTTTTTTCAGATGTTCACGAATTCTAACGTCTTCCAGCAAAAGATCACCGAAATCTTTGCCTGCATACCATTTGGATTCCCAATCACGGATAATACCGATTCGGAGTCCGACGGGATTTACCTTTTGGCCCACACGTTTTCCCTCCTTATTTTTCAGATACCACCAGAGTAATATGACTGGTGCGCTTGTTGATGCGACTTGCACGACCCATTGCACGCGGGCGGAATCGTTTCATTGTAGGACCTTGGTTTACAAAAACCTGAGATACTACCAATTTATTTACGTCCAAAGAATAGTTGTGATCTGCATTTGCAATCGCAGAATTCAACAATTTCTCAACGACTGGAGAAGCGGACTTTGGAGTGTGACGAAGAATTGCGATCGCCTCACCAACCTGCTTACCGCGAATCAAATCGATAACAAGTTTCACTTTGCGAGCAGAAATCCGTACGGACTTAGCATGTGCTTTTGCTTCCATTGAGTTTACCTCCTCTCAAACACTACGCTGTGTTGATTATCTTCTTGTTTTCTTATCGTCATCCGTATGGCCTTTGTACGTACGTGTTGGAGCAAATTCGCCCAATTTGTGTCCGACCATATCTTCCGTTACGTATACTGGCACGTGTTTACGACCATCGTATACACCAAACGTATGTCCGATAAATTGCGGGAAAATCGTAGAGCGACGGGACCAAGTTTTGATTACCACTTTTTTGTCCGACTCGTTCAAAACCTCTACTTTTTTCAACAGGTAACCATCAATGAATGGTCCTTTTTTGAGACTGCGACCCATTTATGAATCCTCCCTTCGTTAAAACGTAGTCGTTCCTTAATATGTTAACGTGCGACTTAAGCGCACGTTTTATTACTTAGTACGACGACGAACGATGTACTTATCAGATGCTTTACCTTTTTTACGTGTCTTGTAACCAAGGGTTGGTTTACCCCATGGAGACATTGGAGATTTACGTCCGATTGGAGCGCGACCTTCACCACCACCGTGTGGGTGATCGTTAGGGTTCATTACAACACCGCGAACTTCAGGACGTTGTCCCAACCAGCGACTACGACCGGCTTTACCGATTTTCACCAGTTCGTGGTCTTCGTTACCTACAGAACCGATTGTAGCGCGGCAAACTTTCAGAATGCGGCGAACTTCACCAGAAGACAAACGAATTGTAACATACTTTTCTTCTTTACCAAGAAGTTGGGCTTCCGTACCAGCAGCGCGAACGAGTTGGCCACCTTTACCCGGTTTCAATTCGATGTTGTGGATAACCGTACCTACTGGAATGTTTTCCAATGGCAAGGAGTTACCGATTTTGATATCCGAACCTGCACCGGATACCACTTCGTCTCCTACTTTCAGACCTTTAGGAGCGATGATGTAACGTTTTTCACCATCCACATAGTGGATAAGTGCGATGTTGGACGTACGGTTTGGATCATATTCGATCGTAGCAACGCGGCCCGGTATTCCATCTTTGTTACGTTTGAAGTCAATAATACGGTATTTACGTTTGTGTCCGCCGCCTTGATGACGAACTGTAATTTTACCTTGGTTATTGCGTCCAGCTTGCTTGCTCAGAGGTGCCAGCAACGATTTCTCGGGCTGATTAGTTGTAATCTCCTCGAAAGTAGATACAGACATAGCACGTCTGGCCGGGGACGTTGGTTTATACTTTTTAATTGGCACTGAGTTTCCCTCCTTACTTTACAGTTTCAATTATACCGTTTCAAAAAACTCAAGCGGCTTACTGTCTTTGCTCAGCGTTACGAACGCTTTCTTCCACTCGCTCGTATAGCCGGAATGACGTCCGTAGCGTTTTGGTTTTGCAGGAACACGAAGCGTATTTACGTTACTTACTTTCACGTTAAAAATGGCTTCGATTGCTTTTTTAACTTCGACTTTGTTAGAACGAATGTCAACCTCGAAAACGTATTTCAAGTCATTCATCATACCAGCCGTACGTTCGGTGATAACCGGACGTTTGATAATATCACGAGGATCCTTCATTACGCGAGCACCTCCTCTACCTTCTGAACTGCTTCCTTCGTAATGATCAGTTTGTCGTGTCCAAGCACATCAAGAACATTAATGCCGTCTGCGGCTACAAACTTCACACCAGGAATATTACGAGCGGACAGTGCTACATTATCATCATAGCTAGGAGCTACGATCAATGCTTTACGATCAGCTTTAAGGTTATTCAAAATGGCTGCGAATTCTTTCGTTTTAGGTCCGTTCAGTGTAAGAGCGTCCAATACGATAATTTCATTCTCAATCACTTTAGATGACAACGCCGATTTGATCGCCAGACGACGAACCTTTTTAGGCAATTTGTAAGCATAGCTGCGTGGAGTGGGACCGAATACAGTACCGCCACCAACCCATTGCGGTGCACGGATCGAACCTTGACGAGCGCGGCCAGTACCTTTTTGTTTCCAAGGTTTACGTCCGCCACCACGTACTTCAGAACGTCCTTTTACTTTGTGAGTACCTTGACGCAGGGAAGCCAATTGCATAACAACAGCGTCATGAAGAACGTGCTTATTCGGCTCGATACCGAACACTGCGTCGTTCAATTCAATTTCACCAACTTGGCTGCCGCTAATATTAAATAGTGCTACTTTTGGCATTTCGTGTTCCTCCTTTCTTCAGTTGTTTATTTTTTCACCGTTTCTAATACTTTAACGAAGCTATTTTTAGGTCCTGGAATGGAACCTTTCACGAGCAATACATTACGTTCTGTATCGATCTTAACAACTTCAAGACGTTGGATCGTTACCGTTTCATGCCCCATGTGTCCTGGAAGGTGTTTACCTTTAGGAACGCGGTTAGCTTGAATGGAACCCATAGAACCTGGACCTCTGTGGTAACGCGAGCCGTGTGCCATTGGTCCGCGGCTTTGTCCCCAACGTTTGATAACGCCGGCAAAACCTTTACCTTTAGAAATACCTGTCACGTCAACGAACTCGCCTTCTGTGAAGACATCAGCCTTCAGTTCTTGGCCAACCTCGTACGCAGCAAGGTCGATGCCACGAAGTTCACGAACGTAGCGCTTAGGTGCAGTATTTGCCTTTTTCGCATGTCCTGCTTCAGGTTTGTTGGATCTTTTTTCTTTCTTATCAGAGAAACCGAGTTGGATAGCTTCGTATCCATCGTTTTCCAGATCTTTCTTTTGCAGAACAACACAAGGACCTGCTTCGATAACCGTAACAGCAAGTACGTTACCTTCAGGGGTAAACACTTGAGTCATTCCGAGTTTTTTTCCTAAGATACCTTTCATGTTGACACCTCATTTCTTTTCCTAATTACATATTACAATTTAATTTCGATATCTACACCGGACGGCAGGTCCAAGCGCATCAAGGCATCCACAGTTTGTGGAGTCGGGTTAACAATGTCGATCAAACGCTTGTGTGTGCGCATTTCGAACTGCTCCCGGGAATCCTTGTACTTGTGTACCGCACGGAGAATAGTAATGATTTGTTTTTCAGTTGGCAGCGGAATTGGCCCGGATACACCTGCGCCCGAACGTTTAGCTGTTTCAACAATTTTCTCAGCGGATTGATCAAGAATTCTATGATCGTAAGCTTTCAAACGAATACGAATTTTTTGCTTTGCCATTTTAGTCCCTCCTTCTATCGCCCAATTTGGTATCGGACATACTCCGTGAAAATTTTCCGACAGCCCTCCCATGGCAAAGGGGCCGGGTGTGTCAGTAACCTCTCACATCATCGCACAGTCACAAACAACATTAGTTATTATATCGAATAGTTCTGCCTATTGCAAGCAAAAACGAAAAAACAATGCATCTTATTTTCAAAAGATACAATTGTGTTCGCAGCTTGCGATTTTTCCAAGAGAAAAGCCCCCGCACCAGGGCAGGGGCTCGTTTAGCTTCGTTCCAATACAATGTTACTCGTTCCAGTACACTGTTGCTCTATTTAAAGGCTAAAGCCTTCTTATTTGGAGATTGTTGCTACGGCACCAGCGCCAACTGTACGTCCACCTTCACGAATAGAGAACTTAGTTCCTTCTTCGATAGCGATCGGGTTGATCAGTTGAACAGTAACCGTAATGTTATCACCAGGCATTACCATTTCGGAACCTTCTGGCAAAGTAATGATACCAGTTACGTCAGTTGTACGGAAGTAGAACTGTGGACGGTAACCAGTGAAGAAAGGTTTGTGACGTCCACCTTCTTCTTTAGTCAAAACGTAGATTTGAGCAGAAAATTCTGTATGTGGGTTAACAGAACCTGGTTTAGCCAATACTTGACCACGCTCGATTTGTGCACGATCTACACCGCGAAGCAGTGCGCCGATGTTGTCACCAGCTTGAGCGGAATCAAGCAATTTACGGAACATTTCTACGCCTGTTACTACGGATTTACGGGATTCTTCTTGAATACCGATGATTTCGATTTCGTCGCCCACTTTAACTGTACCACGCTCTACACGGCCTGTAGCAACTGTACCACGACCAGTGATGGAGAATACGTCCTCGACAGGCATAAGGAAAGGCTTGTCAGTGTCACGTTCTGGAGTTGGGATGTAAGTGTCGATTGTTTCGAACATTTCAACGATTTTCTTAGCCCAGTCGCCATCTGGGTTTTGCAGTGCTTCACGAGCGGAACCGCGAGTGATTGGAGTGTCGTCGCCTGGGAAGTCATACTCGCTCAGCAAGTCGCGAACTTCCATTTCAACCAATTCCAGCAACTCTTCGTCTTCAACCATGTCGCATTTGTTCAGGAATACAACGATGTAAGGAACACCAACTTGGCGGGACAACAGGATGTGCTCGCGAGTTTGCGGCATTGGGCCGTCAGCTGCGGATACAACCAGAATCGCTCCGTCCATTTGTGCAGCGCCAGTAATCATGTTTTTAACATAGTCGGCGTGACCTGGGCAGTCAACGTGTGCATAGTGACGGTTAGGTGTTTCATATTCCACGTGTGCAGTGGAGATTGTGATACCGCGTTCGCGCTCTTCTGGAGCTTTATCGATTTGATCGAATGCTACAGCAGCACCACCGTAAGTTTTGGACAATACAGTTGTGATTGCAGCAGTCAAAGTAGTTTTACCATGATCGACGTGACCAATAGTACCGATATTAACGTGCGGTTTGTTACGTTCAAACTTAGCCTTTGCCATTTGAACAATTCCTCCTCAATAACTTGTTTTATTTTAGGCTGCCGGATGCCCTTTTGGTAAAACCTTAAGTATACCGGTCAGCTGATACATTGTATTACTCGCCGCCTTTGGTTTTGGCAACGATCTCTTCAGCAATGCTCTTCGGCACTTCTTCATAATGAGAAAGTTCCATAGAGAACACGCCGCGTCCTTGTGTACCGGAGCGAAGTGTAGTCGAGTATCCGAACATTTCGGACAAAGGCACCTTCGCACGAATGATTTGAGCTCCACTACGGGAATCCATACCTTCAATCCGACCACGACGGGAGTTCAACATACCCATTACGTCACCCATGTATTCCTCAGGAACCGTTACTTCAACTTTCATAATTGGCTCAAGCAATACTGGTTTACATTTGTCTTTCGCTGCTTTCAGCGCCATTGATCCGGCAATTTTAAATGCCATTTCATTGGAATCGACATCATGGTATGATCCGTCCACGATTGTAGCTTTAACGTCCACAAGCGGGAAGCCTGCGATAACGCCGTTTTTCATTTGTTCCTCAATACCAGCAAGAGCAGGTGCGATGTACTCTCTAGGAACAGAGCCGCCGACTACCTTACTTTCGAATTGACTACCAGTACCTGGTTCGAGTGGTTCGAACTCAACCCATACGTGACCATATTGACCACGACCACCGGACTGACGAACGAATTTACCTTCGACACGTGCTGGAGCACGGAACGTTTCACGGTAAGCAACCTGTGGTTTACCCACATTCGTTTCTACCTTGAACTCACGACGCATACGGTCAATGATGATGTCCAAGTGAAGCTCACCCATACCTGCCAAGATGGTTTGACCTGTTTCTTCGTTAGTATGAGCGCGAAGAGTTGGATCCTCTTCAGTCAACTTACCGAGAGCTACAGACATTTTATCTTGGTCAGCTTTGGTTTTAGGCTCAACCGCGATTTCGATAACCGGATCAGGGAAATTCATGGACTCGAGAATAACAGGACTCTTCTCATCACACAGTGTATCACCTGTACCTGTATCTTTCAAACCTACGGCAGCCGCAATATCACCAGAGTAAACTACAGTGATTTCTTGACGACTGTTCGCATGCATTTGAAGAATACGTCCGATACGTTCGCGTTTACCTTTTGTTGCATTCAATACGTAAGAACCGGATTGAAGAACACCGGAGTATACGCGGAAGAATGTCAACTTACCAACGTAAGGATCCGTCATGATTTTGAAGGCCAATGCGGAGAATGGCTCTTCATCGGAAGAGTGACGTTCAACTTCCGTACCGTCTTCCAAATGCCCTTGAATACTTGGCACGTCAGTAGGAGCCGGCAAATAGTCGAGAACAGCATCCAACATCAGCTGAACACCTTTATTGCGGTAAGAAGATCCACAGATAACTGGGAAGATTTTAACTTCTACAACACCTTTACGGAGAGCGGCTTTAATTTCGGCAACCGAAATTTCTTCGCCTTCCAGGTATTTCATTGTCAATTCTTCGTCCAGTTCAGCAACCTTCTCGATCAATTCATTACGGAGTTCCTCAACCTGATCTTTGAATTCCGCAGGAATTTCTACTTCTTCGATATCTTGACCAAGATCATCTTTGTACATATGAGCTTTTTGTTCAACGATATCGATAATACCAGTAAAATCATTTTCTGCGCCGATTGGCAATTGAATCGCAACTGCGTTCGCTTGAAGGCGATCACGCATGTCGGAGACAACATTCAAGAAGTCGGCACCAATGATATCCATTTTGTTTACATATGCGATCCGTGGAACGCCGTAGCGATCAGCCTGTCTCCATACGGTTTCGGACTGAGGCTCAACGCCTTCTTTCGCACTGAAAACACCAACTGCTCCGTCCAATACACGAAGGGAACGTTCAACTTCAACAGTGAAGTCAACGTGCCCCGGGGTGTCGATGATATTGACGCGGTGACCTTTCCAGGCAGCGGTCGTCGCAGCGGAAGTAATCGTGATTCCGCGCTCTTGTTCTTGTTCCATCCAGTCCATTGTCGCAGCGCCTTCGTGAACTTCACCGATTTTGTGCGTACGGCCTGTGTAGAACAAGATCCGCTCTGTTGTTGTGGTTTTACCCGCGTCAATATGAGCCATGATCCCGATATTACGTGTATTTTTCAAGGAGAACTCTCTTGCCATGAAATGGGTCTCCCTTCAAAATTGAAGTTATTTTTTGAGCTGAATCCTACCAACGATAGTGAGCAAACGCTTTGTTTGCTTCAGCCATTTTGTGCGTGTCTTCACGTTTTTTCACGGAAGCGCCTGTGTTGTTGGAAGCATCGATAATTTCAGCCGCCAAACGCTCTTCCATGGTTTTCTCACCGCGGTTGCGGGAGTAGTTTACGAGCCAACGTAATCCCAGGGACGTACGTCTTTCTGGTTTTACCTCGATTGGTACTTGGTAGTTGGCACCGCCGACACGGCGTGCTTTAACTTCCAGGACTGGCATGATATTCTTGATAGCTGCTTCAAAAACTTCCATCGGGTCATTCCCCGTACGTTCTTGGATAAGCTTGAACGCATTGTACAGAATGCTTTGAGCAACGCCTCGTTTTCCGTCGAGCATGATGCGGTTGATCAAGCGGGTAACCAACTTGCTGTTGTATACCGGATCTGGCAACACGTCTCTTTTGGTAACTGGACCTTTGCGTGGCATGGATATCCCCCTTTCTTACATGTTAAACCGACATATGCGGTTTATATCTCATTAGGATTTTTTAGCTTTAGGGCGTTTTGCGCCGTATTTGGAACGAGCTTGCATGCGGTTGTTTACGCCTGCAGTATCCAAAGCACCGCGAACGATATGGTAACGCACACCCGGAAGGTCTTTTACACGACCGCCGCGAATCAGCACTACGCTGTGTTCTTGAAGGTTATGTCCAATACCTGGAATGTAAGCAGTCACCTCTACACGGTTCGTCAAGCGAACACGAGCATATTTACGAAGTGCGGAGTTTGGTTTTTTCGGAGTCATAGTACCTACACGAGTGCACACTCCGCGTTTTTGCGGGGCACTGATGTCGGTAGCTTCACGTTTCAAGGCATTAAAACCTTTTTGCAAAGCCGGTGATTTCGATTTCTCGATTTTGGCTTGACGTCCTTTACGAACCAGTTGGTTAATAGTTGGCATGTTGGTTGCCACCCCCTTCCTCAATTTTTGCTGTTACTTTACAAACCTTATCTAAGCCCACAGACCCAGGCGGTTCATAAAAGAACAAATGAAAAGTCTTTGCCGCCAAGAATAACAATTCCTTAGACAAAAACGTTCCTTACCCTATTGTTTTACGATAGCAGCCATTGCGGCTCCCACTTCAATCCCACATGCAGCTCCGAGATTTTTCATTGTGTCTACGAGAGTCACTTTGACTCCTTGCTTGTTGCACAAAGCAATGATGTTGGAAGTGAGACGCTGATCTGCGTCTTCTGCCACATATACTTCTGAGGCAAAGCCCAATTCTACCATACGAATGGTTTGTTTGGTACCGATTTTGACATGAGCATCTTGCAGTCCCTGTTCTTTAGACATATCTCATTCCTCCGAAAAGACCCAATAGCATATAGGCTGCTCACGCACCTTTGCTATATTAGCATTGACTATAAGTAATGTCAAGACAATTATAAACTATAATTCATTTAAACAGAATAGTACGATTCATTTTTGAAAAACACCGGAGCACCGTCTGCTAAAGCTTTTATGCAAAGCTTATGTCTACGGTGTTCCGGCAATCATACTATTTTTATATTACTCGGCCGAAATTGGTTCGAGCTCCTCAGATGGAGACTGCCCCTCTTCCGGTTGGGCAAATTTCACGCTACGGTAACGGTTCATACCTGTTCCCGCAGGAATCAATTTACCAATAATTACGTTCTCTTTCAGCCCAAGCAACTGATCGACCTTGCCTTTAATAGCTGCATCAGTCAAGACACGAGTAGTTTCCTGGAAGGATGCTGCTGACAAGAAGGAGTCAGTTTCCAGAGAGGCCTTGGTAATACCGAGCAGTACCGGCTTAGCTACGGCTGGTTCTTGGCCGCTGAGAATCGCTATCTTGTTTGCATTTTCATACTCATGGACATCAACAAAGGAACCTGGAAGTAAGATCGTGTCGCCCGCATCAATGATACGGATTTTACGCAACATTTGACGAATCATAACTTCTACGTGCTTGTCGTTGATTTCTACGCCCTGGTTCCGGTATACGCGTTGAACTTCCTGAAGGATATAGTTCTGCACCCCGCGAATACCTTTAATACGCAGCATTTCTTTAGGATCAATCGAACCATCCGTCAGTTCGTCCCCAGCTTCAACAGTCATACCTTCGCTTACGCGCAGGCGGGAACCATATGTTACTGAATATGTTTTCGTTTCAGCTTCACCCTGAATGTCGATCTCACGGCGGTCTTTACCTTCACGAACTTCTTTAACTGTACCGTCAATTTCACTAATAGTTGCCTGACCTTTAGGATTACGTGCTTCAAAAAGCTCCTGGATACGAGGCAAACCTTGTGTAATATCGTCACCCGCTACGCCGCCTGTGTGGAACGTACGCATAGTAAGCTGTGTTCCTGGCTCACCAATGGATTGTGCAGCGATAATACCAACTGCTTCACCAATCTCAACGTGTTTACCAGTAGCCAGATTGCGACCGTAGCATTTCTTGCAGACGCCATGTTTAGCACGGCAACTTAGTACAGAACGAATCTGAACTTTGTGTACACCGGCTTTAACAATCGCTTCAGCTTTGTCGGAGTCAATCAGTTCGTTACGTCTAGCCAAAATCTCGCCAGTCTCAGGATGACGTACCGTTTCAAAGCAATAGCGACCTTCCAGACGGTCATAGAGATCCTCAATCACTTCTTTACCGTCCTGAATACGACTTACTGTGAAGCCTTTATCCGTTCCGCAGTCTTCTTCGCGCACGATAACATCCTGTGCCACATCTACGAGACGACGAGTCAGGTAACCGGAGTCAGCCGTACGGAGGGCTGTATCCGCCAAACCTTTACGCGCTCCGTGAGTGGAGATGAAGTACTCGAGTACTGTCAGACCTTCACGGAAATTTGATTTGATTGGGAGTTCGATAATACGTCCGGATGGATTGGCCATCAGACCACGCATACCG
The DNA here is from genome assembly GCF_009827695.1 of Paenibacillus sp. OT2-17. Lineage (NCBI taxonomy): Bacteria > Bacillati > Bacillota > Bacilli > Caryophanales > Paenibacillaceae > Paenibacillus > Paenibacillus sp. OT2-17. The sequence continues at coordinate 11,087 of NZ_WUDQ01000016.1, forward strand.
CCGAGCTGAGTAATCTGTGACTTGTTACCCCGCGCTTTGGAGTCCACCATCATCATGATAGAGTTGTAGCGATCCATGGACTTCATCAATACTTCGGTAATATCATCTTTCGCTTTAGACCAAATGTCGATAATCCGGTCATAGCGTTCTTCATTCGTAATCAGACCACGACGATACTGATTCGTCACAACTTGCGCTTTATCTTCGGACCCCTTAAGAATCTCTTGTTTTTCCACCGGCACGATTACGTCCGATACTGCAACGGTTACCCCTGCACGAGTGGAATACGTAAAGCCAAGCTGCTTAATTTTATCCAGAATTACAGCTGTTTCTGTTGTATGGTAAGTCTCAAAACAACGGGCAATGATATTACCAAGGTAATCCTTGCCTACCCCGTTAGCTTGCGGAGCGTTTTGAATGGCTTCTGTAAGATTTACACCCTTCTCGTAAACAAAGAACTCCTCCGCAGTACCATAAAGCAGGTTCGCACGGGTAGCATCATTGATGTACGGGAAGCTTGCCGGGAAAATTTCATTAAAGATAATTTTACCAACCGTTGTGATCAACATCGCTTCCTGTTGTTTTTCCGTAAAGCTCGTTTTATTCAAAGCTTTAACCGGAATAGCTACACGAGCATGAAGACCAGCTGTACCACGTTGGTAAGCCGATATAGCTTCATTCATGTTGCGAAGGATCATATTGCTTCCTTCTTCTTCTTTGTTATCCATAGTCAGATAAAAAGAACCAAGAACCATATCCTGGGAAGGTGTAACAACTGGCTTGCCGTCTTTCGGATTCAAAATGTTGCCGGATGCTAGCATAAGCAAACGAGCTTCAGCTTGAGCTTCCGCAGACAACGGAACGTGAACAGCCATTTGGTCACCGTCAAAGTCGGCATTATATGCAGTACATACGAGCGGATGCAGACGAATCGCACGACCCTCAACCAAAATCGGTTCGAACGCCTGGATACCGAGTCTATGCAACGTAGGGGCACGGTTCAGAAGAACTGGATGCTCCTTGATTACTTCTTCCAGCACATCCCATACTTCTGCACTCACACGTTCTACTTTACGCTTGGCGCTCTTGATATTGTGCGCCAAACCTTTGTTCACTAGTTCTTTCATAACAAAAGGTTTGAACAGTTCAAGTGCCATTTCTTTCGGCAAACCGCATTGATACATTTTCAAGTACGGACCTACAACGATAACGGAACGACCAGAGTAGTCAACACGTTTTCCGAGCAAGTTCTGACGGAAACGTCCTTGTTTACCTTTCAGCATGTGGCTGAGGGATTTCAAAGGACGGTTACCTGGACCTGTAACAGGACGACCACGACGACCATTATCAATCAAGGCGTCAACAGCTTCCTGCAACATCCGTTTTTCATTTTGTACGATAATATCTGGCGCACCTAGATCTAACAGACGTTTCAGACGGTTATTACGGTTAATAACACGACGATACAAGTCGTTAAGGTCAGAAGTAGCGAAACGACCACCATCCAACTGTACCATTGGACGAAGTTCAGGAGGAATAACAGGAAGTACGTCCATGATCATCCAATCCGGTTGGTTGCCGGAGTTACGGAATGCCTCAATAACTTCAAGGCGTTTGATTGCACGGTTACGACGTTGTCCTTGAGCTGTACGCAGCTCTTCTTTCAAGAATTCCAACTCTTTGTCTATATCCAAATCTTGAAGAAGCTTTTTAACCGCTTCAGCACCCATACCTGCCTGGAATCCATAGCCATATTTCTCACGATAACTACGGTATTCTTTCTCGGACAGGAGTTGCTTTTTCTCCAAAGGCGTATCTCCTGGATCGGTTACAACATAAGATGCGAAGTAAATGATCTCTTCCAGAGATCTTGGAGACATATCAAGAGCAAGACCCATACGACTTGGAATGCCTTTAAAGTACCAAATGTGCGATACAGGAGCAGCCAACTCAATATGGCCCATACGCTCACGGCGAACCTTAGCGCGAGTAACTTCTACTCCACAACGGTCACAGACAACACCTTTATAGCGTACACGTTTGTACTTACCGCAATGACATTCCCAGTCTTTCGTAGGTCCGAAAATTTTCTCGCAAAATAGTCCTTCTTTTTCCGGTTTAAGCGTACGATAGTTAATCGTCTCCGGTTTTTTGACTTCTCCGCGGGACCAAGAACGAATCTTTTCGGGGGAAGCAAGCCCGATTTTCATATATTCGAAATTGTTAACGTCCAACAAGGAGCAACCCTCCTTAACCAAATCCTGAGTTTTTAGGTTTGATACCGCCCAGCAACACCGGGCGGTATCAAGAAACCTGATCCATTCTAGAATGGATCAAGGTATATAACAAAACTGATATGAGTTAGTCAGCAGTCAAACTACTCTACGCCAACCTCAGAGCCTTCCAGATTCAAACTCAGCTTATCGCCGGTTGTGTCATCCTCATCATCAAGCTCTCTCATTTCGATCTCTTGTTCGTCTTCAGACAGAATCTTCACGTCCATACCCAAGCTTTGCAGCTCTTTGATTAGGACCTTAAATGATTCTGGAACACCCGGTTCAGGTACATTTTCACCTTTGACAATGGATTCGTAAGTTTTAACACGTCCAACCACATCATCGGATTTCACAGTCAAAATTTCCTGAAGCGTGTACGCCGCGCCGTAGGCTTCCAATGCCCATACTTCCATCTCCCCGAAGCGCTGTCCACCGAATTGAGCTTTACCACCCAATGGTTGTTGCGTAACGAGAGAGTAAGGACCTGTAGAACGAGCATGGATTTTATCATCGACCATGTGCGCCAGTTTGATCATGTGCATGACACCGACAGTAACTTCACGTTCAAAACGATCACCCGTACGTCCGTCATACAACACAGTCTTACCATTACGCTGCATGCCTGCCTCTTCCATTGTATCGAATACGTCATACTCCTTGGCACCATCGAATACTGGAGTTGCCACATGAATACCAAGACGCATTGCAGCCATACCCAAATGGACTTCAAGCACCTGTCCGATGTTCATCCGTGAAGGTACGCCCAGCGGGTTCAGAACGACCTGTACTGGTGTGCCATCCGGCAGGAACGGCATATCTTCTTCAGGCAAAATACGGGCAACGACACCCTTGTTACCGTGACGTCCAGCCATTTTATCGCCTTCGGAGATTTTACGTTTTTGAGCAATATATACACGAACCAACTGATTTACACCTGGTGGCAGTTCATCACCATTTTCACGTGTAAACACCTTTACATCTACAACAATCCCGTCTGTTCCGTGAGGAACTCTCAAAGAAGTATCGCGAACCTCGCGTGCCTTCTCACCAAAGATTGCGTGTAAGAGACGTTCTTCAGCTGTCAATTCAGTCACACCTTTAGGTGTAACTTTACCAACGAGAATGTCACCTGCGCCGATTTCGGCACCAATACGAATGATTCCACGCTCATCCAAGTTGCGAAGCGCTTCTTCACCGACATTTGGAATGTCGCGAGTGATTTCTTCAGGTCCAAGCTTCGTGTCACGAGCCTCGGATTCGTATTCCTCAATATGGATCGAGGTGTATACATCTTCCTTAACCAGTTTCTCACTCAGCAGGATCGCATCCTCGTAGTTGTAACCTTCCCAAGTCATGAAGGCAACGACAACGTTACGTCCCAACGCCAACTCACCCATCTCTGTAGATGGACCATCCGCAAGAATATCGCCAACTTTGACAATATCTCCTCTGTTCACAATCGGACGTTGGTTGATGCAAGTTCCTTGGTTAGATCGCATAAATTTGTGTAATTTATACTTAACAATGTCGCCCTTCACTTCAGCGCCATCTACAGTTTCGATACGACGCAACCAAATTTCGTTGGCCGAAGAACGTTCGATAACTCCGTTGTATTTGGATACAACGCAAACACCAGAATCTTTCGCAGACTTGTGCTCCATTCCTGTTCCGACCAATGGAGACTTCGGAATCAGAAGTGGGACAGCCTGACGCTGCATGTTGGAACCCATCAATGCGCGGTTAGAGTCATCATTCTCCAGAAACGGAATCAATGCAGTCGCGACCGATACGACCTGTTTAGGCGATACGTCCATGTAATCGACACGGCTACTAGCCATCGGAATAATGTTATCAGACTGTTTGTTATAACGGACAATGACGACCTCATCCTTAAAGGTGTTTTCCTCCGTCAATTCCGCATTCGCCTGAGCTACGATGTAGTTATCTTCTTCATCAGCAGTCAGGTAATCAATCTGCTCTGTAACTTTTCCGGTTTTTGGATCTACCCAACGATAAGGCGCTTCGATAAATCCGTACTCGTTGATGCGTGCAAAAGTGGACAAAGAGTTGATCAAACCAATGTTTGGTCCCTCTGGTGTCTCGATAGGACACATGCGGCCATAGTGACTCGGATGGACGTCACGCACTTCCATGCCCGCGCGTTCGCGCGTCAAACCGCCGGGTCCGAGTGCGGACAGACGACGTTTGTGCGTTAATTCAGCAAGCGGGTTCGTCTGATCCATAAACTGAGACAGCTGCGAGCTACCAAAGAACTCTTTAATCGAAGCAATTACCGGACGTATGTTAATCAGCGCTTGTGGCGTAATTACATTAGCATCCTGAATCGACATTCTTTCACGCACCACGCGTTCCATACGGGACAAACCGATACGGAACTGGTTTTGGAGCAACTCACCTACAGAACGCAAACGACGGTTACCCAAATGGTCAATATCGTCCGTACTTCCGATTCCGTGAAGCAAGTTAATAAAATAACTGATGGAGGAAATAATATCGGCAGGCGTAATATTCTTAACCGATTTATCAATATTTCCGTTAGCAATCAGTTTTACTACTTTACCATCCTCAATTGGTGAGAATACATCGATCGTTTGAAGTGGAATATCATTGCTTTCTAGCACACCACTCGCAACATGATACGTACGATGTCCTACTGATTCCTCCAGTTGGGCCAAAATCTCGTCCAACAGGCGGCGATCTACCATTTGTCCGGCTTCAGCGATGATTTCACCAGTTGTTGTATCAATCAAAGTCTCAGCAAGTCGTTGATTGAACAGACGATTTTTGATGTGAAGCTTTTTATTGATTTTGTAACGGCCTACGTTGGCCAGATCATAACGTTTTGGATCAAAGAAGCGCGCAACCAGCAAGCTCTTTGCGTTATCCAGTGTAGGCGGCTCACCCGGACGAAGACGCTCATAAATTTCAATCAGCGCTTTCTCGGTGGAATCCGTGTTGTCTTTATCAAGTGTGTTGCGGATATATTCGTCATTGCCGAGCAAATCCAGAATCTCAGCATCAGTGCCAAAGCCCAGCGCACGCAGCAACACCGTAACCGGAATTTTACGGGTACGGTCAATCCGGACATAGATAATATCCTTCGCATCCATCTCCAGTTCGAGCCAAGCCCCCCGGTTAGGAATTACCGTTGCGGTGTATGTTGTTTTCGCATTCTTGTCGACTTTTGTGCTGAAATAGACGCTGGGAGAGCGAACCAACTGGCTGACAATAACCCGTTCCGCACCGTTAATAATAAACGTACCCGTTTCAGTCATCAGCGGGAAGTCTCCCATGAATACTTCCTGCTCTTTCACTTCCCCGGTTTCTTTATTAATAAGCCGGACTTTTACCCGAAGCGGTGCTGCATACGTAACGTCGCGTTCCTTTGCGTCGTCAACGGTATATTTGGGTTCTCCGAGAGAATAGTCGATAAACTCCAGAATCAGGTTTCCAGTGAAATCCTGAATTGGCGAAATATCCCGAAACATTTCCCGTAATCCTTCCTCCAAAAACCAATCATAGGATTTTTGTTGGATCTCAATCAGGTTCGGAACCTCGAGTACCTCATTAATACGTGCATAACTGCGCCGAGTGCGTCGACCATATTGAACAAGATGTCCTGCCAACTTAAACTCACCCCTCATGTCTACTCACTTTAAAAATACATTGCGAACCTCTGTTTGTGACCTTATAATAAGACACATACAGAAGATTCAATCTTACAAATACAGAAAAGCCCTTACTCGAATGCATTCGAAAAAAGAGCAACGTATCTGCAGAATCCTCTTACCGGAAGATCTTCATCACTTGTAGATTTGCCCAAAATGGTTGTATTATACGTAATAGAGATAAATACTATACCTACTACGCATAAATCTATTGACATTTCAACAAACTAAAGCCATGGAGGGCATCCTAATACTGACATTTTATAATAATATCACAGACCAGGATTCAAGTCAATGGTCCTATTGCATTTTCTCAAAAACTTTTTTCAGCCTTCAAAATTCGATAACCTTTATCCTTTGTAACTTCCTCTACATGACCGAAAAGGCTCTCTATCTTAGCACTCGCCGAAGGGGCCCCCTGCTTTTTCTGAATGACTACCCACAAAACTCCACCCTCGTTTAAATGCTCATAAGCAAGCTCAAAAATGGTATGCACTGTTTCTTTCCCTGCACGTATAGGAGGATTCGTCAAGATCACGTCAAAACGTTCATTCTTCACTTCCGCAAACAAATCGCTTTGCTTTATGGTGACATTCTTAACCCCATTACGTTCCGCATTCTCTATCGCTAGTTGAACCGCTCGCTCATTAATATCAACCATTGTGACGTGTCCCTCCGGGACAAGCGCGGCTGCCGCCAGACCAATCGGCCCGTAACCGCATCCTACATCCAATACCGTGGCTTGTGCAGGAAGCTGCATCGCTTCAATCAGCACACGACTCCCGTAATCAATTCCCTGCTTCGAAAAAACGCCTGAATCGCTGGCAAAACGGTATGACCGCCCCCGAAGCACTGTTTCCAGGCTCCGTCGTTCATGCGCCGTCTCTGGCCGCTTGGAGTAATAATGATCAGCCATTCATGCCCACCTCTTTCGGTTGTACTACCATCATAGCCTTTACAATAACCTTTCAGACATGCTGGTACTACCGTTTTACAGCAACAAACCCCTTGAAGATCACCTCAAGGGGTTTGTTTTAGTTCATTGTCTGCTAGAAAGCCGTCAATTATTTTACTTCTACAGAAGCGCCTGCTTCTTCCAATTTTGCTTTAATGGATTCAGCTTCTTCTTTAGCGATTTTTTCTTTCAGCGGTTTTGGAGCGTTGTCAACCAGTTCTTTTGCTTCTTTCAGGCCAAGACCTGTGATTTCGCGAACTGCTTTGATAACGTTGATTTTGGAAGCGCCAGCGCTTGTCAAGATTACGTCGAACTCGGATTGCTCAGCTTCTGCTGCGCCACCTGCTGCGCCACCTGCTACAGCTACTGGAGCTGCTGCAGTTACGCCGAATTCTTCTTCGATTGCTTTCACAAGATCGTTCAGTTCCAATACGGACATACCTTTAATTGCTTCCAAGATTTGCTCTTTACTCATGGTTGAACCTCCATTTAAATTCGTATTTTTTTGTTTTCAACTGCTATACAGCAGATTTAATCCCTAACTTATGCGCTTTGCTCTTCTTTTTCTGCAACAGCTTTAACTGCAAGCGCGAAGTTGCGCACAGGAGCTTGAAGCACGCTGAGGAGCATGGAAAGAAGACCTTCGCGGGATGGCAGTTCTGCCAGTGCTTTGATTTCCTCAACACCGATAACGCGACCTTCTACAACTGCACCTTTCAGTTCCAGTGCATTGTTCTTCTTAGCGAAATCGTTCAAGATTTTAGCTGCAGACACTGCATCATCTTTGCCGAACGCGATTGCAGTAGGACCTGTCAATACTGCGTCCAGTTCAGTCAATTCTGCTGCCGCAGTTGCACGGCGGAGCAGTGTGTTTTTCAGCACTTGAAATTCGATTCCGGCTTCGCGAAGCTGCTTACGCAGCTCAGTTACTTGGGCAACATTCAGACCGCGATAGTCTGCAACCACAGTTGTTACGCTCTCGCGCAATTTTGCAGCTACAACTTCAACAGCTTCTTGTTTTGCTTGAATCACCTTTGCATTTGCCAAACTGTACACCTCCTGATCAATTTATCCGCTTTATTCGAAACACCCGATCTGGTGATCTTACAAAGCTTGCTTTCATAAGCATGAAAAAAGCCTCCGTAGAGTACGAAGGCTTGATAAATCTACATGGACGGGACAAGCCCGTCACATGAAACGTTCTATCATAACACCTCGGTAGGAAATTAAGCCCGAAGGCACCTACTGTCTACGGTAAGCATATTCAACTTTAATGGTCAGTCACAAGGACTCACAACTTTTATAGAATAACAAATTTGATTGAGTGTGTCAATCAAAATATTATCTGTAAACAGATGCGTTCACACGTGCACTTGGTCCCATAGTCGAAGAAATAGCGATGTTTTTCAGGTATACACCTTTAGCAGCCGCTGGCTTCGCACGGTTCAAGGCTTCAACCAAGGCTTTAAGGTTCTCGTTCAGCTGTTCAGCACTGAAGGAAGCTTTGCCGATTGGCGCATGAATTTGACCGGCTTTGTCGAGACGGTATTCGATTTTACCGGCTTTAATTTCTTGAACAGCCTTGGCAACGTCGAAAGTAACTGTGCCTGCTTTAGGGTTAGGCATCAAACCTTTACCACCGAGCAAACGACCCAGTTTACCAACCTCACTCATCATATCAGGTGTCGCAACGCAGACGTCGAATTCGAACCAGCCTTGTTGGATTTTGTTGATCATATCTTGATCACCAACAAAATCAGCGCCAGCCGCTTCCGCTTCTTTCACTTTGTCACCTTTTGCAAATACCAGAACGCGTTGTGTTTTACCCGTACCATGCGGCAGAACAACAACACCACGAACAGCCTGGTCTTGTTTACGGGAATCTACGCCCAGACGAACTGCTGCTTCAACGGTTTCGTCGAATTTAGCAGTCGCAGCCTTTTTCACCAGTTCAACGGCTTCTAAAGGCTCGTAAGTTGCTTCGCTGTCAATCAGCTTAGCAGCTTCCAGGTACTTCTTACCATGTTTAGCCATAATGTTTTCCTCCTTATGTGGTATTAGCGGATATTCCTCCCACACTTGCCGGACAGTCAAACTGCCGGCACACGTAGATTAATAAAATTAATCTACGATGGTGATACCCATGCTGCGAGCAGTACCTTCAACCATACGCATTGCCGATTCTACGGAAGCTGCGTTAAGGTCAGGCATTTTTTGCTCTGCAATTTGACGAACAGCAGCGCGATTTACAGTTGCAACTTTCGTTTTATTCGGTTCACCGGAACCTTTTTCGATTTTAGCAGCAACTTTCAACAGAACAGCAGCCGGTGGAGTTTTGGTGATGAACGTAAAAGAACGATCCTCAAATACCGAAATTTCAACCGGAATAATCAGGCCTGCTTGATCAGCAGTACGAGCATTGAACTCTTTACAGAATGCCATGATGTTGACACCTGCTTGACCCAAAGCTGGACCTACTGGAGGCGCTGGATTAGCTTTCCCTGCAGGAATCTGCAGTTTTACCATTTTAATTACCTTTTTTGCCATGGATGACACCTCCTTGACTCAATAGTGGTAGACGGACCTATCGATCCTCCCACAAGAAACCTGTAAGAAAAATCTATATTTTCTCCACTTGAGTATAATCCAACTCAAGCGGGGTTTCCCGTCCAAACATGTTGACGTGAACCTTAAGCTTGCTCTTCTCAACCAAAATTTCTTCCACGGAGCCCACAAAATTCGCAAAAGGACCAACTTTAATTCGCACGGATTCCTTAACATCGAATTCAATCTTCGGTTTCGGCTCTACCATGCCCATATGCTTCAGAATCTGTTCAACTTCTTCTGGAAGCAATGGCGTCGGTTTGGAACCCGAGCCTGTCGACCCTACAAATCCCGTAACACCTGGTGTGTTGCGTACAACATACCAAGAGTCGTCGGTTTGGACCATTTCGACTAAGACATAACCAGGGTAGACTTTACGCATAACGGTTTTTTTCTTACCGTCCTTGGTTACCAGTTCTTCTTCCATAGGAACAAGAACACGGAATATCTTGTCTTCCATGCCCATGGACTCAACGCGTTTTTCCAAATTGGCTTTGACTTTGTTCTCATACCCTGAATAGGTATGAACGACGTACCATCTTTTTTCCATATCAAGCCACCTGGAACCCTTCCTAGATAATCGCTTCGATCACAGCGGAAATGCCGATATCGAGAACCCAAAAATAAATCGTGACGAACGCAATTGTCCCTATGACAATCAGCGTATAGTTGGTCAGTTCTTTACGATTGGGCCAGCGAACCTTCTTGAGTTCAGCCCAGCTTTCAGAGAAAAAGGAAAACAGAGACTTGAAACTGCGTTTCACGCCGACTACACCTCCAAAAACTATCTGGTTTCCCGATGAGAAGTCTGTTCGTTACAGGACTTACAGAATTTCTTCATCTCCATGCGGTCGGGGTGATTACGCTTGTTTTTCGTCGTTGTGTAATTTCTTTGTTTGCATGTTGTACAAGCCAAAGTAATAATTACCCGCATGATGTGCACCTCCCGAAGACATCCAACACCGGAAGTCTCATAATTGATCCTAAAAAAAACCGCGAATTTAGGCCTACCTAAAACACTTTATCACACGGGGTTTTCCATGTCAACGAATGTTTGCATACAATTCGCAGTCCCGGCTGTGGTGCATTTTAACATCTGTGCATCCTTTAAAACTGTTCTCTGAAAAGCTGCTTCAAAAATCAAGGCGATATCTATTATTCATCTTTTTTAGTATAAATCATTTGTAACACTTATAAACCTGCATAGCCTACCTATAACGAATAAAAAAAGACTCGGACTCGAGCCTTTTCCTTGTCAGCCTCTACTTTCAACTATCTCTTACTTCCAGATACTTTTCAAGTTTACGCTTGACCCGTTGCAGCGCGTTATCAATGGATTTCACATGGCGGTCAAGATCCTCTGCAATCTCCTGATACGAACGTCCGTCTAGATACAACATAAGTACCTTGCGTTCCAGCTCGCTCAGAATCTCGGACATCTTGTCCTCAAGGCCCACAAACTCTTCCTGATTGATTATCAGCTCTTCAGGGTCACTTACTTGTGTTCCGCAAATCACATCGAGCAACGTCCGGTCTGACTCTTCATCATAGATGGGCTTGTCCAGAGATACGTAAGAGTTCAGAGGAATGTGCTTTTGTCGTGTAGCCGTCTTAATTGCCGTAATAATCTGTCGTGTAATGCACAACTCGGCGAAAGCCTTGAACGAAGCAAGCTTGTCTCCCTTAAAATCACGAATGGATTTGTAGAGACCAATCATGCCCTCCTGAATAATATCCTCGCGATCAGCACCAATCAGGAAGTAGGATCTGGCCTTGGCCCGCACAAAGTTTCGGTATTTGTTAATCAGAAACTCCAGCGCTTCCCCATCACCTTCATGGACTGCTCCGACAATGTCTTCATCATTTTTGTAATCAAACTTTGACAACATGATATCCTTGAGGTCCACACTCACTAACAATCCCTCCGGCTGCAACGCAAGGTACCCGTTACTCTCTCAAATATACGACAAGTATACGCGATGTAACCTGATACCGTCAACCACAACAACCTAAAAAAGAAGAGCGCTAACAAAATTGTCAATGGTTTCAAAATGGAGGAGGGTCCAATTATTGGTTTATTCTCTTCTCCATCGTTCAAACAACTTTCGAAGCTCCGGACTCAGTTTGGCATCTAGCGAGTTACGGGACAATTTGGCACTATCCTGCTGGATTCGCTTCTGCACTTCCCTTTCGGATTCCTCAATCTCGATCAGTAATTCCCGCGCCGACACCCTGAGTGCACCTTGCCCAAATGCGACATGTTGCTCTACCTGATCGCTTGTGGCCACGTAAATACTTCTTCTTTTACTGCTCAGCTCCCGAACCAATCGCTCGATGCACTCATCAGCAGTTTCTTTTTCTCTGGTAAAATAAATTTGGACTTTGCTCTGGGCAAAGGTTTTACCTAATCCTGGCACCTTGTAAGCATCGAATACGACGATGACTCTTCTGCCGGAATACGCCTGATGATCCGCCAGCCGTTCAAGAAGTCTGTCCCTCGCTTCCTGCATACCAGATTGTACCAGTGCGGAAAGTTCGGGCCAGGCTCCAATCATGTTGTAACCGTCCACAAGCAGAACATCCCGCATGTCAGCCATATCGTTAGCCCCGTGCCTGTCGTCCGCGCAATACTTCGTACATGACAACACCTGCAGCTACAGAAGCATTAAGGGAATTAATTTGCCCCGCCATTGGCAGCTTGACGAGTACATCGCATTTCTCACGGATCAAACGGCCCATCCCTTTATTTTCGTTACCAATGACAATGGCTACCGGTCCCGTGAATACTCCATTCCCAAAGACAGGGTCTTTCGCTGTAACATCCGTACCAACTACCCATACACCCTCTTCTTTAAGACGGTCAATGGTTTGTCCCAGATTGTTTACACGCGCCACCGGGACGTACTCCACAGCACCTGCCGATGTTTTGGACACCGTTACAGTTACAGCTGCAGAACGCCTTTTCGGCACAATAACACCATGCGCTCCAGTACAGTCCGCTGTACGAAGGATGGAGCCCAAATTATGAGGGTCTTCAATCTCATCCAGCAAAATTAAAAACGGCTCTTCTCCCTTATCACGAGCAGTGGCGAGCAATTCTTCCACTTCAACATAGGCAAAAGGCGCAGCTTGCGCGACCACTCCCTGATGCTGAATGCCCGGAACCATTTGATCCAGCTTACGCTTGTCCACCTGCAAAACAATGATTCCTGCTTTTTTCGCCTCAGCTGTAATCGGCAGCGTCAAATGTTTTTGTGCATTATCCGCAATCCATATTTTATTTATCGTTCTGCCTGAACGCAATGCCTCTGTTACCGAATGCTTACCGGCAATCCATTCTTCTTCCATCTCTAGCTTCCTCCCGGGAAACGGACGATGCTTGTTCCATCCAGTCCGTTCCCATTTATGATTTTTCTGTATTTTCCATTTGTGCAATTCCGAACGTAATCAACTCTCTTAATCTGTCCAAATGTCCATCACAATAAAGAGATCCAACCAACCCTTCCAGTGCAGTGGCATGCCGATACTCAAGCACATCAGCATTTTTGGGCAAACTTCCTGATTTAGCATTTCTTCCTTGTCGGACAATATCGCGTTCTTCTTCCGTCAGTACCTTTTCCAATAGCCCCAACATGCGACTCTGCGCCTTGGCGGAGACTAGCCCTGTGGCTCGCCGATGCAGATGGTTTGGACGCAGGTTAGGCTGAGCCAACAAATATTGCCGGACAGCTACCTCGTACACTGCATCACCAATGTAAGCTAGTGCAATGGGGGGCATCAAACGGGCTGGCTTGGATGCAGGGTACGGGAACCAGTTCCCCGTACCTTCCGATGCTTCTGAGTTCATTGGCTTATCACTCATTTTCGCCGCCACCGCATACCCTGTGCCGTATCTTCAAGCACAATGCCTTTTGCAGCCAACAGATCGCGAATTTCGTCAGCTCTACCCCAGTTTTTGGTCTTACGAGCTTCGACACGTTCTGCAATTAACTGCTCGATTTCGTCATCCAGCAACTCTTCACTCGGTTCCGAATAAATGCGAAGTACGCTATTCATCGAATGAAAGGTATGCAATACAGCTTGTAATTCCGCCTGATGTACGACATCTCGCTGCAACAAATGGTTTGCTTCGCTAACCCAATCAAATACAGCAGTAATCGCATCAGGTGTATTGAAATCATCATTCATTTTTTCGCCAAACTGCTGCAAAATTCCGTCGAGCTTCGTTTGCAGTTCCGTCGATACTCCCCCATTACCTTCCAGCGCATTAGCTAAACGATGCTTCACATTGGCAACTGCATTGGCGATCCGCTCGACACTGTTCTCCGCCTGACTCATAGTCTCTTGGTTATAGTTCAACGGATTCCGGTAATGTGTCGACAACATAAAATAACGTAAAGCCTCCGGCTTGTGGTGAGCGCGCAAATCTTTAACCAAAATACCATTACCGAGTGATTTCGACATTTTTTCATTATCTATGCGAATATATCCGTTATGCATCCAGTAGCGAGATAAAGGCTTACCCGTAATCACTTCAGATTGTGCGCATTCACATTCATGATGCGGAAATTGCAGATCCTGTCCGCCCCCATGAATATCCAGTGTATCCCCTAAATAGTGGCGAGCCATAGCAGAGCATTCGATATGCCAGCCTGGTCGTCCATCTCCCCAAGGGCTCGACCAATGAATTTCACCCGGCTTCGCTGCCTTCCAGAGTACAAAGTCCTCGGCATTTTCCTTGCGTTCATCCACATTGATGCGAATTCCGAACTGAAGCTCTTCCAGATTTTGACCTGATAGTTGTCCGTAATCTTTGAACTTTTTGGTTCGATAGAACACATCGCCATCATTTTCATAAGCATAGCCTTTATCTACCAATTCCTTAATAAAATCAATAATCAGGTCCATACTCTCTGTTACACGAGGGTTCATGCTGGCAGCAGGAACATTCAATCCTGCCAGATCCTCATGGTAGGCAGCAATAAATTTCTCAGCAACTGCCGAAACATCCATATCAAGTTCCCGAGCTTTGCGGATTAGTTTATCATCGACATCCGTAAAATTCACCACATAGTTTACATCATAGCCCAAGTACTCCAGGTAGCTCCGCACCACGTCAAATACAATTACAGGTCGTGCATTGCCAATATGAATGTAATCATACACGGTAGGTCCGCATACATACATTTTAACCTTTCCAGGCTCCAGTGGCACAAAAGGCTCCCGACTCCTCGTCATTGTATTATAAATTTGAAGCGGCATTGTTATGTTCCTCCCTCATGAAAATCATTTTTCTAATTTATTCTCTTGGGTCACCTGATGTTTCTGAGCGGATGGCCCATCCTTCAAATCAGATATTTCTGCACGCAAACGTTCAATTTCCCGTTGAAGTTCTCTCATGGAGTCCACAACCGGATCAGGCAATTGATGACTAAGTCGGTCTGGCCGCCTACCATCCTGTCTGACAACTCGCCCCGGAATGCCCACCACCGTACTGTTTGGTGGGACTTCTTTGAGCACAACCGAGTTGGAGCCAATGTTGGACTGTGCCCCAATCGTAAAAGAGCCCAATATCTTCGCACCAGAGCCGATAACAACATTATTCCCAATGGTCGGATGGCGCTTCCCTTTCTCTTTCCCAGTCCCGCCGAGTGTGACCCCCTGATACAATACGACATCGTCGCCAATCTCACAGGTTTCACCGATGACAACTCCCATGCCATGGTCAATGAACAGCCGATCTCCGATACGAGCGCCAGGATGAATTTCAATGCCTGTCATAAACCTCGATACCTGGGATATAACACGAGCTAGAGTACACCAGTTTCGCAAATAAAACCAATGTGCGATTCGGTGTGCCCAAAGGGCATGAACGCCGGAATACGTAAAAATGACCTCAAGCTTACTCCGGGCGGCCGGATCATTATCCAAAACAGTCTGAATGTCGGATTTGAAATGTCTGAACATGTCGCCCTCCTATTCCCTTCATATCCTTGCCGCATCATCACAACACTTCACGTTCCGCCAATTTTCGCATCCACCAGCACTCTTCGACATTTTTCTATCTATAATGAGTCTGAGTCTGATAAAAAAGAAAAAGCGCCTCCGCAGCCTAAGCTGCAGAGACGCATGAACGTGGTCCCACTCTGCTTCGAACATACCTGCTGCATAAAAAAGCAGAGCAGTTCGTCTTTAGCGTCCTGTAACGGGAACGACTCGGCACGCCCTTGTCACATCAGCATTTGACGCTAATGAGAGTTTGGGCGCACGGCTCCCAGGCGCATTTCCTCCGCAGGTCATCTGGACGGCTCTCAGCCTGGGGTTTCCCCTCGACCGTCCTCTCTGGCAGATGCCCTTATGCAGTGTACTTCTCCTGTTCGCAGCCTTTACACGTAAATATCAATCCGTATCAATGGAGTCATTATAGCGAAAAGACAACAAATTGACAAGAAATATCAGCCTTTAATTTGTGCCTTAAGACGATCCAGTACCTTGTCACGTCCGAGCAAAAAGATGGTTTCATTCAGATCCCGTCCATGAGTTTGGCCTGTAAGAGCCACACGAATCGGCATGAATAGTTGTTTTCCCTTAAAACCAGTTTCCTTTTGAACTTCCTTGATCAGCTTAGCCATTTGTGGAGCTGTAAATTCCTCGCTCGTTTCAACTTTACCTGCAAAAGCTCTAAGCACCTCCGGAACCTGCTCTTCGGCCAATACAGCTGCTGCTTCAGCATCCAGTTCCAGATGTGAACGGAAAAACAACTCAGACAACGCTACAATGTCGGATGCAGAAGTCATCTGTTCCTGGTATAAGCGAACCAGGGCCTTAGCCCAATCCAGTTGTTCCGCAGACAGTTCAGTCGGCAACAGCCCCGCTGCCTGGAGATGTGGAATCGCCATGCTTGCAATTCGCTCAGGATCAGCCTTTTTAATATAGTGATTGTTCAGGTAAGCAAGCTTATTTGTATCAAACACAGCTGGACTTTTGGACAAACGATTAGGATCGAAAATCGAAATCAGTTGTTCCCGATCATAGATCTCTTCTTCACCTTCCGGGGACCAGCCCAGCAGTGCAATGAAGTTGAATATAGCTTCTGGCAAATAGCCCAACTTGTCATACTGCTCCATGAACTGAATAATGGATTCGTTACGCTTACTGAGCTTTTTGTGATCCTCGCCTACAATCAGCGTCATATGACCGAAGCGTGGCGGCTCCCAGCCAAGAGCTTCAAAGATCATCAACTGCCGCGGTGTATTGGAAACATGGTCTTCACCCCGTAGTACATGCGATATTTTCATCAAATAATCGTCAACTGCTACAGCGAAGTTATATGTCGGAATACCATCCTTTTTGACGATAACAAAATCGCCGCTTTCCTTGGAATTGAATGTAATTTGACCTTTAACGATATCGTCAAACGTATATTCACGATCTTCCGGTACGCGAAAACGAATACTTGGTACACGGCCCTCTGCTTCAAATGCCCGGCACTGTTCTTCTGTTAAATCACGATGTTTCCCAGAATAGCGTGGTGTCTCCCCACGTGCCGTCTGCTCTTCACGCTCGCGCTCCAGCTCTTCTTCAGTGCAGTAACAACGGTAAGCCAAACCACGGTCCAGCAAATCCTGCCAGTATGTTTTATATATGTCCAAGCGTTCAGTCTGACGATAAGGTCCAAACTCGCCTCCCACGTCTACGCTCTCATCCCAGTCCATACCCAACCATTTCAAATATTTAAGTTGGCTTTCTTCTCCGCCCTCAATATTGCGCTTCACATCTGTGTCTTCGATACGAATAATAAATTTCCCACCTTGATTGCGGGCAAACAAATAATTAAATAATGCCGTTCTGGCATTTCCAATGTGCAGATGCCCTGTAGGGCTTGGTGCATAACGTACACGAACTTCCGTGCTCATATAATCTCCTCCAAATTGAATTACTCAAGATGATAGCATTTACTTGATAAGACAGACAACCGATTGAGCCGCGATTCCTTCACCCCGTCCGGGAAACCCGAGTTGCTCTGTCGTGGTCGCCTTGACGTTCACCTGGGATAGCTCCTCTGCTTCCAGCGCTCGAGCGATGACTTCATTCATCTGCGGAATATACGATGCCATTTTGGGCTTTTGTGCGATAATCGTAGAATCAATATTCCCCAAGCGATATCCTCGCTCTTTAGCTAGTCCCCACACATGCTCCAGTAGCTTAAGACTGTCGGCATCCTTAAATTCTGGGTCGTTATCCGGAAAATGCTTCCCGATGTCTCCCAAGCCAAGCGCGCCCAAGATGGCATCGCTAATGGCATGCAGCAGCACGTCTGCATCGGAATGGCCCAACAAACCTTTTTCATACGGTATATTCACACCTCCGATGATGCATGGCCTTCCTTCCACCAGCTGGTGGACGTCAAATCCTTGTCCCACTCTGATCACTTGATATCCTCTCCCTCTGTTTTTACCCATAACGCCGCCATATCCAAATCCTCAGGCGTAGTAATTTTGATGTTCTTGTAGCTGCCTTGAACGACAGTAACCGGAATTCCTAGCCGTTCTATCAGCATAGAATCATCTGTTCCCAAGAATCCCGACTGCTCCGCTTCCTCATAGGCTCGCAGCAGATCGGAAAGACGAAAAGTCTGTGGCGTTTGAATACTCCACAGACTTCGGCGATCCGGCGTAGCTGTAATGATACCATCCCCGTTCACTTGCTTGACCGTATCCTTTACAGGTACTGCCGCTACAGAAGCACCAGTACGCTGGGCTACCTCAAGGCATGAACGTACAAGCTCAGGTTGAATTAGTGGACGCACACCATCATGCACCATCACCCAATCCGCTTGTAAGAGGCGCAGACCGCGATAAACCGAATGCTGGCGTTCACTGCCACCAGCCACCACCCGTACATTTTTACCGATTTTGTATTGATGAATCCAATCTCGGCAGCGTTCCACATCTCCTGTCCCAGTCACCATCACCATTTCATCCACTTCGGGCATAGCTGCGAATATTTCAAGTGTATGTATGAAGATGGGCTTGTCCCGCAAAAGCAGAAATTGCTTGCTCTCCTGCGTCCCCATACGGGAGCCGCGCCCTGCTGCCACAATGACAACTCCTACCCGATTGTTCATTCAAATAACTCCTGCCCTGACCGCACTTGGACGATCCGTATGATAACACATCTACTTCATCATACCGCGTTTATTGAGCTTTTTCCAATAATTTCGGTTTGGCAAAGATCATACGGCCGGCTGAGGTCTGAAGTACACTCGTGACCAGCACCTCCATCAGAGAGCCAATATAGTCACGTCCGCCTTCTACAACAATCATCGTGCCATCATCCAGATAGGCTACACCCTGCCCATGCTCCTTGCCGTCTTTAATAATCTGCACCATAATTTCCTCACCGGGCAGTACGACAGGCTTCACTGCATTCGCCAAATCGTTAATATTCAGCACTGATACACCTTGAAGTTCGCATACTTTATTCAGGTTAAAATCATTAGTTACAACTTTACCCTGTAACACCTTTGCCAGCTTAACCAACTTACTGTCGACCTCTGAAATTTCCTCAAAATCACCTTCGTAAATGAGTACATTTACATCCAGTTCTTTTTGGATTTTATTCAAAATATCCAGACCTCTCCGTCCACGATTACGCTTAAGTAAATCTGATGAATCTGCAATATGCTGAAGCTCCTCCAACACAAATTCAGGAATTACAATTGTTCCTTCAATAAAACCTGTCTTGCAAATATCCGCAATACGCCCATCTATAATGACGCTGGTGTCCAATATTTTATGTTCCTCCAGCTTGCGTTCTTCTACACCCGTTCCCCGACCAAAAAAACCAGAACTCCAAAAGGATGACAGCTCGTCCCTCTTTTCTAGCCCAACCATCAATCCTACATATCCGCATATCACGGTAAC
Source organism: Paenibacillus sp. OT2-17 (assembly GCF_009827695.1). Classification (NCBI taxonomy): domain Bacteria; kingdom Bacillati; phylum Bacillota; class Bacilli; order Caryophanales; family Paenibacillaceae; genus Paenibacillus; species Paenibacillus sp. OT2-17. The sequence goes on from NZ_WUDQ01000016.1 coordinate 30,537, forward strand.
AGCGGTCTGGATAAGTTGACCCGGGGCCCCCAACCATGAAAAAAGCGGGTAAACTGCTAAGGAAAGTATCAATCCCACCGCTAATCCAATCACACCTGCCATCATCTCGTTCATCGGAATTCGTACCAAGCCTTCAATGCCCTGCTGCAACCGATTCGCCACGGATGCCCCTGCGAATGAACACCCAGCCATAAATAGCACTGCTCCCGCCATCATCCAAACAATCATTCCTGGTAAAGACCCATCACTCAACCATTGCGGCATCCACGTTACAATGCCTCCTACCCGCTGGTATAATGTATAGCCAAACCATGCTCCGCACAATCCTGTAAAAGTTAAAATAGCCTTTCTCCACATTGAGTCTCTATACCTCCTTTATTTTCTTTTCATATAGTCTGCTATTTATTGGATACATAGCATTTCTCTTACCAGTATGATCCATTTTCATCATAACTAACCCTGTGTTTTCACTTTTTATGCATAAAAAAAAGCATTTATCTCCCTGAAATGCTTCAAGGAAATAAATGCTTATTCTTGCTTGATACTAACGCTGTGAATGACGATATTGATCGTCCTGTTCTTCCTGACTGGAACGCTCCCGACCACGTCCACGTCTGCGTGACAGCTTACGAATGTTCAGCTTCATGCCATACAATGCATACAGCACCAGCGGTACAAAAATCAGCTTCGACAGCTGGTCAGGGAATTTAACAGCCAACACCACCGCTGCAATTACGACCCATGGAGCAACCCAGATCGCTTTTTTGGGGAGGCCGACCTTTTTAAAATTAGGATATCTCATGGAGCTGACCATCAAATAAGAAACCAGCAACATGGCAATCGACATGTATAACAATGAAATATCGTTATGGAATAAGGACAAAGTCGCTAATACCCCACCTGCTGCCGGAATTGGCAAACCCGTAAAATAACCTGGTACACCAGGACGTACGTTAAATCGAGCCAAACGCAACGCTCCGCACATCGGGAAAATGGCAGTAACCGTCCAAGCGAGAGCCGAATTCGCATCATGAAAAGCAACCATGTACATAATAACTGCGGGAGCAACACCAAAAGATATCATATCTGATAAGGAGTCCAGTTCTTTACCGAATTCGCTTTGGGCATTCAGGACCCGGGCCATCCTTCCATCCAGTCCGTCCAACAACATGGCGACAATAACCATAATAGCGGCAAGACTGTATTTTCCGTCTACAGCCAATAAAATGGCGATCATTCCGAGAAACAAGTTACCTAAGGTACACATGTTCGGAATTGATTTGGTAATCATCTCTTCACCTCAATGTATGAATTGTTCCATTATAATCCTTTCACTGTATTACATTTACATTTGCCTGTCAATGAAAACTTGTTCCTGCAAACGTTTAAGACCTTCTTTAATCGTACGCGCACGAACCTCTCCAATACCATCCACTTCATCCAGTTCTTCTATCGTTGCTGTCATGACATGTGGAAAACGTCCAAACCGCTCCACCAGATTATGAATAATCACATTCGGCAAACGCGGTATCTTGTTCAGTACCCGATAGCCGCGTGCAGCAATATACTCTTCTGATGTCGCAGCTGAAGAAGGGTAGCCTAGTAAACGTACAATATGATTCACATCCAACAATTCGTCGTCCGTAGAACGTTTGAGTCCCAATATAATTTCACGAATCTTCTCGTCGCTATCGTCTTTGGCATAATCCTTATACAGCAACCATGCTTCTTCCTCAATGTTGCTGACAAGCTCTTCCATCTGCATACTAATCAGACGGCCCTCATTTCCGAGCTCGTTAATAAATCGTTTGATCTCCATTTTGATGCGTAGCACCATTTCGATCCGCTGGATGACATTAACGACCTCCGGCATGGTAACCAGCTCTTCAAATTCAGATGCTGTCAAATTCGTAGAGGCTTGCCCCAACACGGATCTATATTTTTCTAACGTCTGAATAGCCTGATTGGCTTTCGTTAAAATAACCCCGATTTCCTTGAGCGCATACCGTAATGTCCCCTGATACAAGGTAATAATATTACGCCGCTGGGAAATAGACACCACTAGTTTGCCAGTCTGCTTTGCAACTCGTTCTGCTGTCCGGTGCCGAATTCCTGTTTCAATTGAAGAAATGGAGGAGTCCGGAATCAGTTGCGTATTGGCATATAAAATTCGTTTTAAATCCTCGCTCAATATGATTGCGCCGTCCATTTTAGCCAACTCATACAAATAGTTCGGCGAAAAATCACAATTAATGGAGAAACCGCCATCCACGACTTCCATAACTTCTGGGCTATAGCCAACGACCAGAAGAGCACCCGTTTTGGCACGCAAAACGTTTTCCAACCCGTCGCGAAAGGGAGTTCCCGGTGCCACAAGCCGCAGCAAATCGTTCATTTTATCCAGTTGGCTCGCTTCTTTCATTCTCAATGCCCCCTAATCTAATGCGGCTGCCAGTGCATCTGCCACCGTTCCTACTCCTATGATTTGAATCCCTTTCGGATGTGTCCAGCCCTTCAAGCTTTTCTCCGGCATAATCACCCGTTTGAAACCTAGTTTCTCCGCTTCCCGTACTCGCTGTTCTGCTCGGGATACCGCACGTACCTCACCTGTCAGTCCCACCTCGCCAAAAATCACATCGTACGGCTTGGTAGGAGCATCCCTAAAGCTGGAAGCAATGCTCACAGCTATAGCCAAATCCACCGCCGGTTCATCCAACTTCACGCCTCCAGCTACGTTGAGATAGGCGTCCTGGTTTTGCAAAAACATGCCCATCCGCTTTTCTAGCACGGCTATGATTAATCCCATTCGATGATGATCGACTCCTGTGCCCATTCGGCGCGGAGATGGAAAATGCGTAGCTGCAATCAATGCTTGCAGTTCAACCAATACAGGTCGGGTTCCTTCCATACTGGCTACAACAGTAGAACCCGCTACCCCCAATGGTCGTTCAGACAGGAATAGTTCAGAAGGATTTGACACCTCACGCAAACCGCTTTCAGCCATTTCAAAAATACCAATTTCATTTGTAGAACCGAAACGGTTTTTAACTGCACGCAAAAGCCGATACGTATGATGACGCTCTCCTTCAAAATAAAGCACACAATCAACCATATGTTCCAACAAACGTGGACCTGCAATGGCCCCTTCCTTGGTCACATGTCCTACCAATACCGTAGCAATACCTAGCCCCTTGGCAATTCGCATAAAGCGTGAAGTACACTCCCGCACCTGAGCCACACTACCTGGTGCACTCGTCACCTCAGGCAAATATACGGTCTGTATCGAGTCGATGACCAAAAATTCCGGCTTCAAGCTGTCCACCGCTTCTTCAATCGTCTCCAAATTCGTCTCACATAATACGTATAGGCTGGGGGACAAGGCACCGAGCCGATCTGCACGTAGTTTCGTTTGACGGACAGATTCCTCACCAGACACGTATAGCACCTTTAAACCAGTTAAAGCTAGCTCATTAGATGTTTGCAGCATAAGCGTAGATTTACCGATTCCCGGATCACCGCCCACCAAAACGAGTGAACCCGGCACCACACCTCCACCGAGTACTCGATTCAATTCGCCAATTCCCGTCAAAATTCGTGTTTCTTTGCCACTCTCCACCTCTATAATAGGGAGTGGCTTGTCTTTTGTGCTATGAGTAAGAAGGGAAGACCCCATTCCTTGAGTTTTTACAACGCTTTCCGTTTCTTCGACCATGGAATTCCATGCCTGGCATCCAGGACATTTTCCGTACCATTTGGGCGATTCATAACCACATTCCGTACAGGAAAATTTAGTTTTCACTTTAGCCATACTTTATTCCTGGGCTCCTTATTGACGACGATAATGTCAAATTTATGTTCATACAGCCCAGAAAGAGCTGTAACAATAAAAGTTTACCATTGAAGCTTGGCGGACGTAAAGCAATATCACAAACTTTCCCAAAGCATTTACCCAACCATTTTACCGTGTTTTATACACAAAAAGGGTGTCTTCGCAATAGCTTTCCAGCCTGCGAGACACCCTTTTCTACTATTTATTTAGTAAACTGCTTTAGGACTTGGCAGATACATTATCCTTTTTCGTTACAGTCAATGCACCATTCTCCTCATCAATGAAGAGAGAGTCACCCTTAGTAATGTTGCCAGTCAACAGTTCCTCGGACAGACGATCTTCAATATGCTTCTGGATTGCACGACGCAATGGACGCGCACCATACGCTGGATCAAAGCCTTCCTTGGCAAGGAATTTTTTAGCGTTGTCTGTCAACTCGAAGTCCACCTCATACTCATTCAGGCGCTTACGCAGCTCCTCAGACATGAGTGACACAATTTCGGCAATATGTTTTTCTTCGAGAGAATGGAAAACGATAATTTCATCAATCCGGTTCAAGAACTCAGGACGGAAGCTTTTCTTCAGTTCATCCATCACTTTGCCCTTCATATTATCGTAATCCGCCCCAGCGTCCACTACAGCTGTAAAACCAAGCGTGGAGTTACGTTTAATCGCCTGTGCACCGACATTAGATGTTAGGATGATGAGTGTATTACGGAAATCAACAACACGACCTTTGGAATCTGTCAAACGACCATCTTCCAGCACTTGCAGAAGAATATTGAATACTTCTGGGTGTGCTTTTTCAATTTCATCCAGCAACACAACAGAGTATGGCTTACGACGTACCTTCTCAGTCAGCTGACCGCCTTCTTCATATCCAACGTACCCTGGAGGCGCTCCTACCAGACGGGACGTGGAGTGCTTCTCCATATATTCGGACATATCGATACGGATAACCGCATTTTCATCTCCAAACATGGATTCAGCCAAGGCGCGTGCCAACTCTGTTTTACCAACCCCAGTTGGACCGAGGAAAATAAAGGAACCAATTGGACGCTTCGGATCTTTCAGTCCGGCACGTGCCCGGCGAATCGCCCGGCTTACTGCCTTAACTGCTTCATCCTGTCCAATTACCCGCTCATGCAGCAACTCTTCCATATTCAACAAGCGGTGTGTTTCTTCCTCTTTCAGCTTGCTGACTGGAACACCTGTCCAGATTGCAACGACTTGAGCGATATCCTCTGGTGTAACTTCAGAATCTGTACGACCCTGTTGTTCTTTCCATTGGTTTTTCGTCACGTCTAGCTCTTCACGGATTTTTTGCTCTGTATCACGCAGTGCTGCCGCTTTTTCAAACTCCTGACTTTGTACCGCTGAATCCTTTTCCTTACGAATATCTTCCAGACGGTTTTCCAGCTGTTTCAGGTTTGGTGGTACAGTGTAAGAATTCAGCCTTACTTTGGAGCCCGCTTCATCAATAAGGTCAATAGCCTTATCTGGCAGGAAGCGATCGGTGATATAACGATCTGACAATTTTACAGCCGCTTCAATAGCCTCATCTGTGATTTTCACACGGTGATGCGCTTCGTAACGGTCACGCAGGCCATACAAGATTTGAATTGCCTCTTCTGGAGAAGGTTGATCCACTGTAATTGGTTGAAAACGACGCTCCAAAGCAGCATCTTTCTCAATATATTTGCGGTATTCATCGAGCGTGGTCGCACCGATGCATTGCAGCTCGCCACGTGCCAGAGCAGGTTTCAGGATGTTGGATGCATCAATTGCGCCTTCCGCTCCACCAGCACCAATCAGTGTATGCAGCTCATCAATGAACAATACGATATTACCCGCTTGACGAATCTCGTCCATAATTTTTTTCAAACGATCCTCGAATTCACCACGATACTTGGTGCCTGCTACCACAGAACCCATATCCAGCGTCATTACGCGCTTGTCGCGCAACGTTTCAGGAATCTCATTCGCTATGATTTTTTGGGCCAATCCTTCGGCAATCGCCGTTTTACCTACCCCAGGCTCACCGATTAGAACCGGATTGTTCTTTGTACGGCGGCTGAGCACCTGAATTACGCGTTCAATTTCCTTGCTACGCCCAATAACAGGGTCCAGGTTGTTTTCCTTCGCAGATGCCGTCAGATCGCGTGCCAGACTGTCCAGAGTTGGCGTGCTGACATTAGCTGGAGCACCGTGATGGCTGGAAACAGCCTCGCTGCTGCCGAGCAATTGAAGCACTTGCTGACGCGCTTTGTTCAGACTGATGCCCAGGTTGTTCAGTACACGTGCTGCTACGCCTTCGCCTTCACGAATAAGACCAAGCAAAATATGTTCTGTACCTACATAGGTATGGCCCAGTTTGCGGGCTTCATCCATGGACAGTTCGATGACTTTTTTGGCGCGTGGAGTATAGGCAATGTTCGTCGGTTGCTCTTGACCGCGTCCAATCAGCGTTTCCACTTCATCCTGGATTTTTTCCAGTCCCAGCCCTAAACCGATTAAGGCTTTCGCGGCTATTCCTTCACCTTCACGAATGAGGCCTAGCAAAATGTGCTCTGTGCCAATGTTGTTGTGTCCCAATCGAACAGCTTCTTCCTGAGCCAA
>NZ_WUDQ01000170.1:0-7063 GCF_009827695.1 Paenibacillus sp. OT2-17
TCCGCCGCTTCCACCACAACACCATTTAAAAAGAACGCAGTTCGACCGGACACACGCGCTGCCTGATGCATGTTATGCGTCACCATGACGATGGTATATGTGTCTCGCAATTCCTGAACCAGTTCTTCAATTTTCATCGTGGAGATCGGATCTAGCGCAGATGTCGCCTCGTCCATCAGTAAAATATCTGGCTGTACGGCAAGCGCCCGGGCAATGCACAACCGCTGCTGTTGTCCACCGGACAAGCTCAGAGCTGAACGCTTCAGAAAGTCCTTGACCTCTTCCCAGAGTGCCGCCTGCCGCAGGCTTTGCTCGACCAATTCGTCCAACTTGTCCTTTTGCCGAACTCCATGCAGACGTGGACCGTAGGCTACGTTATCATAAATCGATTTGGGAAATGGGTTAGGCTGTTGAAAAACCATTCCTACCTGCTTACGCAGAGTTTCTACTTCCATAGTATCGCCGTATATATCCTGACCTGCGATACTCACGGTGCCTTCAATACGCGTTCCCGGTATCATGTCATTCATCCGGTTCAGCGTACGCAGCAGGGTCGATTTGCCGCAGCCGGACGGGCCTATAAAGGCAGTTACCGTTTTTTCAGGAATATCGAGGTTTATATGTTTCAGCGCGTGAAATTTCTCATAATATAAATTTAGCTTATCAATCCGGATTACGGAATCATTCATGGATTTATGATCTCCTTCGTGTTGCAGTTATGATCCTCAAGCATTGCACCTGATTTGCACAATATGAAGATTATATAAGCTGTGTGTAAATTTAGTGTGGTGGATTTGTTAACGGTATGTAAAATGATCAAGAACTTAGCATGAGCTCAAGCTCCTGTGCAATTTCGGCTGCATTCAAAGCCGCTTCCTCTGCGGAATGGGACATTTCGCTGTTTTTGGCTTCAATTTCATCGACAGCCTGCAATAGTTTGGCAAAAGTTTGTGTTCCAGCAGAAATATATTGAGAGCCTGTATGAATCTGCTGCATACTCGTATCCGTCAGTTCAGCAGTGTCACGCAGCATCTGCTCGATATGGGTGAGTAAGCCTGTAATCTGCGTGGAAAAAGCTTTCGTCTGGAGTGACATATTCCGCACCTCCTGAGACACAATCTGGAAGCCTCGTCCGTGTTCGCCAGCATGCGCCGCCTCAATGGACGCATTGATCGCCAGCAGTCCGCTTTGATCTGCCAGTGCACGAATGGATGAGGCCATGCCCGCAATGTCATTCAGCGATTGGGTCAACGCCGTCATCTGCTCATGCTGGCGCTTCATTTGCTCCGTGACCGCACGATAGGAGAGCAAAACATCCTCCAATTCTACTTTGCCACGGCGGGATAATTCACTCATTGAGCGGGTTAGCCGCACACTGTCATCGGCCTCTTTAGCTGCATCCAGCACAGTCAGCTGAATACGCTGGACTCCGTCATAGCTATGCCGAATCACATCGCCCCGCTCTTCGTCCGCTTCTCTTTGCATTCGCTGCACGACGGACAGGATATCACGAATCGTGAGTACGCCGAGTAATCGTGTGCCTTCCTTAATCAACACACAATCGTAAAAACGCTGTTCTTCACGCAACATCGCCAATTCCACAATGTCCGATGCCCGGCTTTTTAAATCCACAATTAATGTATCGGGGTCGGCAAATATGGCCGCAGGCTTGTCATAGAACAACGCCGCAGCAAATCTGCCCGTAAAATGGCGATTGTACGCATCTCTCATAATAATGCCCAGTGGAAGATCATTTTTATCCACAACAATAACACAAGGTATATCTTCCTGTGTTTTCATAAGTGCTAACAGTTCTTTACAAGACATGTCCGTACCAATGATCGGAACCTCCCGGCATGGCACATAGGTAGTAATCGGCTTGTATGCTTCACGTTCAATCACGGCAGTGGAACTCGGCTGGGTCTTTGGTTCCGTTATCATCGTTCTGAAGTCCCCTTTTTTTAACTACTTGGAGTGACGGGAACATCATATCGGTCATTTGTTGATTCTAGCGATCAGTTTTGTTAATGAAATGTAAAATCACGAAATGGACACAAAAGTCGCCGGACACTGCCATAGATAAAGAAAAACGCTCCTCATTTATAATAAATGAGAAGCGCTTCTTTTTTTATTTACAACCAGCTTGTACCCCACTCCACGGATCGAATCAATATGAACCGAGTCGGGATCTAGCTCCAGCTTTTTACGTAAGGAACTGACGTGCACATCCACGGTCCGTTGACCGCCAATGTAGTCAAAACCCCAAACAGCATTCATCAGATCATCTCGGGTCAATACCACACCCGGCTTGCGGGACAAATAAAGAAGTACCTCAAATTCCTTTGGTCTGAGGCTGATGGACTGACCTCCAAGAATGACTTCATATTTTTCGGGGTAAATCTCCAGCTCGCCCAATTGAATTTTGGAGCTATCTTTCTGATCAGACAACACTCCTTCATCCCCGCCGGAAGTTCTTCGCAGCACAGCCGTCACGCGGGCCAACAGCTCAGAAACGCCAAAAGGCTTCGTGATGTAATCATCCGCACCCGACTTCAGCCCTTGAACAACCTCTGCTTCACCGTTTTTGGCCGTTAAAATAATGATAGGCGTCGTCAGCCCCTGATGGCGAAGTCTGCTCAGAATGTCCAGTCCGTTCATTCCCGGCAACATCAAATCCAGCAGGATCAAATCGTAGGACTCTCTGGAGGCTTTCTCAAACCCGGCACTGCCATGATCCTCCGTGTCCACTTCGAAGCCTTCTTGTATCAAATTGTAGGATAGCAATCTAGCAAGCGTTGGTTCATCCTCAATAACCAGCAAGCGTTGTCCCATAAATAACTTCATCTCCTGTTTACCTGTTAAAGGCGCATTGGTCAAAATCCTGAAACCTTTTTCATACTCATGCGACACCCGTTTATTTTATCACGGCATTGTTAACAGAATGTAAAAAATGTTCTAGTTCATTCTTCCTGTTGCAATAGCGGTAATTCAACTGTAAATGTGGTACCCAATCCAAGCTCACTTTCCACCGAAAGGGTGCCATGATGCAAATCGACCAAGTGTTTGACGATCGACAATCCCAGCCCCGTTCCGCCAGAGTTGCGCGAGCGTCCTTTGTCCACCCGGTAAAAGCGCTCAAAGATACGTGGCAGGTCCTTCTTCGGAATTCCAATACCTGTATCACTGACTGTAAATACGACCTTTTCCGTGTCATTCTCCCGCTGTATCGTTAGAACCTTAATCTTTACCTTGCCACCATCAAGTGTATAGTTGATGCCATTAGACAAAAGGTTCAAGAAAATCTGCTGAAGCTTATCTTCATCTGCCTCCATAAACAACTCATCCGGGATATCCATGTGTAGCGTAATTCTTTTTTTGGCCGCAACATTGTTCAGTTTTTCCAGCAATGAATCTATGAACGACGAAACGTGCACCGGCGAGCAATCCAGCGGAGAACGCTTGGATTCAATTTTGGATAGCTCCAGAATGTCACCGATTAGCCGATTCAATCGTTCGCTTTCATCATATATAATTTGCAAAAATGAGCGGGCCGTCTCTTCATCTTTAACCCCGCCACCGAGTAACGTCTCGGCAAAGCCCTTGACCGCGGCAATCGGTGTTTTTAGCTCATGAGAAACGTTAGCCACAAATTCGCTCCGCATATTTTCCAACCGTCGAATGGCCGTAATATCCTGTAAAAGGAACAGCATCCCGCGGTATCCGCCTTCATCCTCATACATCGGGACACCGTCCAGCAACACGAGTCTCTCCTCGGGATTGTACAAATGAACCTCACCATGCAACCTCTCTCGGCTTTGTATGCTGCCCTCAATTAGCTTTGTGAGCTCATAGTGCTTCTTCAGCTCATGATACGGCTTGTCCGTCACCCGTTTACCCACGACACCAAGCATTCGCTCAGACTCACGGTTTACAAGCGCAATACACTCACTTGCATCAATCATTAGAATTCCGCCTGTCATATTACTCATGACGCTCTGGAGTAAATCCTCATTGTCGCGTATCGTTTTCATTTGGTCTTGGAGACTGTCAGCCATACGATTAATGGCTTCACCCAGTTGCCCTACCTCATCCCGGCGCTGTACACCGACTCTTGCGTCATAATCCAGCCCTGATATGCGGTTGGCTACCCCTGTAATATGTTCAATGGGCGAGGTGAGGCTGCGAGCAATACGATAGCTCACCAATCCAGCAGCAATAAACAGCAACACAAGACCAATCCCGATGGCCGTCCAGCCGCGCCGTACTCCCTCCTCCACCGCTTTCAGGCTCATAGACAAACGGATATATCCATCAAAGCCCTTGTCCGATACAACAGGTTCAGCGACGTATAGCATGTTTCGTTGCAGAGTTTCGCTGTAGCGTATTGTCCGACCGATTCCTTCCACCGTAGCTTGCCGTATTTCATCACGTGATGCGTGGTTTTCCATCTTACGCGGATCACTTAACGAATCGCCAACCACCGTCCCGTCCTTGCGAATGAAGGTCACCCGTGATTCCGTCAGACGAGCAATTTCCTTCGCCTTTTGAGAATAATAAGAGACATAATCCGTGCTGGACAGGGCATCTGCATTTACAAAAGGGAATGTAGCGCGAAGCAGGTCGATCTCCCGTCCCATGTTCTCCTCTAGCACCTTCATATTCGAATTTTTAAAAATTTGTCCCATCGTGATTCCAGCAGCAAGGACAGATATGCCAATCAAAATCAGCATGATCAGGGTAAGCCTGAAACGAAACGATTTCATAAAATATGCCCATCCTTTAAGTAAGTTAAGTCTCATTCTACAGGCTACCTTCATTATGTTCCACCGTGAAAAGAAAAAAGGCCAGGGCATAACACGCCCCCAGCCTTTCCTTTATCCTCTTATCCGTTTATAACTTCACCGCCGTTGATATGAATAACCTGCCCGCTTACATATGAAGAATCGTCTGAAGCAAGGTACACATAGGCTGGCGCCAATTCTTCCGGCTGACCCGGACGCTTCATTGGCTGTGCTCCTCCAAACTCGCTGACCGTCTTGGCATCAAATGTAGACGGGATTAACGGCGTCCAGATTGGCCCTGGTGCTACAGCGTTCACCCGAATACCTTGATCCGCCAAATTGAGTGAAAGGGAACGAGTAAAGGATGTGATTGCCCCTTTGGTCGATGAATAATCAATGAGTGTCTTGTTCCCAGCGTACGCGGTAATCGATGTTGTGTTGACGATAGTGCTTCCTTTCTTCAAATGCGGCAATGCTGCTTGCGTCAGGAAGAACATACCAAAAATATTCGTACGGAAAGTACGCTCCAACTGTTCTTTGGTAATATCCTCCAGCTTTTGCTGTGGATGCTGCTCTGCCGCATTGTTCACAACGATGTCGAGCTTGCCCAGCTCGTGAACCGTCTGTTGAACCGCTTTTTTGGCAAATTGGTCATCTCCGATATCGCCAGGAATCAACACACATTTGCGTCCCTCCTGCTCTACCTGACGTTTTGTTTCTTCCGCGTCCTTGTGTTCATTCAAGTAAATGATAGCTACGTCCGCACCTTCTTTGGCATACGTGACAGCTACAGCCCGTCCAATTCCACTGTCTCCACCAGTAATAAGTGCAACTTTACCTGTTAGCTTGCCAGCAGCTTTGTAAGTTGGTTTTTCAAACTGGGGTGCAGGCGACATTTTGGACTCAATCCCCGGTTGCTGGTCCTGATGCTGTGGGGGCAAGGTTTGCTGAGGTTGGTTACTTTTAGGCATTGTACATTCTCCCTTCAAAATCAGATATTTTTTAGGATGCAACATTTGCATCCACTCTACTCCTGATTTACCACACAAAGTTATTCGTTAAACGAAAAATGTAGTTATTTGAGCGCACAAAAAAACGACCTATGCTTATTCAGCACAGACCGTTTTTTCAATTTAGCATTTGTCATCATTCGATTACAGGCTCTCACCAAATGCATAATTAAATAATATGGCTGTATACCATTAAAAACGTAATTAAAATCAGGAAGACGGCAAGCAGCGTACTGAACATTCGCATTTTGCCAGCGTATTGCGTAATAGGCTGTTGGCTACGAATCGCTTCCAGCGACAGCCGTAACGGCTTACCCATGGCTCCCGCGATACCAGAAATGGCGAGAAACAACAGCAAAACGACAACGATCCATGCTACCGAATAAGAACCCCAGGGAAAAATCATATAGATACCGCTAACAAGCACAAGGATCAGTGCAAATTGAGCCAAACGGTTCAATAGCTGAACAGCCGATATCGTTCCCTCCTGCACGCTAGGAGCCAATTTGTCGATTTTGCCCACAACGAAGGGGAGCAATAAATAAAAACCCATTGCCAGTGATCCAATAATGTGAATAAAAAACATTCTTTACAACCTCCATTTCTTTGTTTTCTTACAAACTTTTTTTCCATAGAACGATCATATTCCAACGAATGACTACCATCTTTTCAGTGTTTTGGGACATGCTTTTCTATGTCAGGATTTTGCAAAATCCTCATGTAACTATCAATACATATGAACTCTATTATACCGGGGAAGTGGGTCAAAGCAAAGGAATACAGAAGAAAACGAATAGATTACTTAAAAGTAAAAGAGGTGTCCAGCGGCCATGACTATGGCTTGGGGACACCTCTTCAAGTAAAAGTATACCGTCTTAGTAGAAAATTGAATCTATACGGTAACTATTTTAATCACACTGCGGACCGATTCGGCGGATTGATCGAGCGCTGCTTTTTCTTCGGCTGTCAATTCCAACTCGAACACTTTTTCGATGCCATTGCCGCCAAGAAGTGTCGGTACGCCAAGGAATAAATCCTGATAGCCGTACTCTCCCTCCAGGTATGCAATGACCGGAATAATCCGTTTTTTATCTTTTACAATCGCTTCTGTCATTTGTGCAAGCGAAGCTGCCGGAGCATAATATGCGCTACCATTACCCAACAGATTAACGATCTCTCCGCCACCGCCGCGTGTCCGTTGTACGATCGCTTCGATACGTTCCTGCGAAATCAGGGTTTCGATAGGTATACCTCCAACGCTGGAATAGCGTA
>NZ_WUDQ01000171.1:0-7018 GCF_009827695.1 Paenibacillus sp. OT2-17
CACCGCAACGGCTCTCCGACAGTGAGGCTGGATTTAATCCAGCATCTTCAATGCATTTCCAGCTGCTTTCAAGAAATAGGCGCTGTTGAGGATCCATCATCTCTGCTTCTGCAGGGGATATATTAAAGAACAACGGGTCAAATTTATCTACAGCCTCTAAAACACCCATCCATTTGCTATAGGTTTTTCCCTGAGCCTTGGGATCGGTATCGTAATATTCATCGATTGACCATCGCGTTGAAGGGATTTCCGATATACAATCCCTGCCCTGAGCCAGATTGTCCCAAAATTCAGCCAAAGTCCCTGATTCCGGGAATTGCCCTGCCATACCAATAATTGCGATAGACTCCTTATGTTCCTGACCGCGCGGCATATCTAGCATAGCTTTTTTAGAATCAGCATGCTTGACCGTTTTGTGGGAATCATTGCTATTCGGCAGCTGTCCATAGGCGAATTGAATCCGTTCTTTAACTTCTTGCTGATTCACAAACGTTTTATCCTGCATTTTTATTTCTTTTTCAATAGTAGCCGCCAGCTTTTCTCTTATCGATTGGGCCATATGGTTTTTCAGCTCAATTAATGACTCCCTGGGAGACTCAGACAGTTTTCTTGCCAGCTGCATGGCGTGCGGCACCACTTCATTCCTCGGTACAACCGGAAAAGGAACCCCTTTGGTTTCCAGTTCCGAACCACTATATCTAGTACCTGTAAATAGAATTTCCTGTGCCATACTAACCCCGAATTTCTCAGGGAAAATCAGGGTCGAACCCGCTCCGGGAGTAAAGCCGTACTTCATAAAGTTAGTAGTATAGATGCTTTCCCGACTCATCACGATAAAATCGCAAAACATCCCCATGCACCAGCCAGCACCAATCCCATGTCCCTGCATAGCAGCGATGACGGGCAGCTTGCAATCCAAAGCAATCTTGTAAACATTGGTATCGCTATATTTCGCCTTTCCCTCATGGATAGCCAGCAACCCCTCTTGGGTGCCTCCTGTGGCAAAGTAGGTGTCATATCCCGTCAGAATCACAACTTTATAATTCTCGTTAGCCTGCACTGTCTCAAACGCCTGATTCAGGCCAATAATCAGTTCATCGGAAAATGTATTTTTGTGCGCCGTGTCCTTCATTTTCAACAAGACAATCCCGTGCTCAAATTCCTGCAATTCAACCACAGACTGTACCTTCATTTGGGGGGCGCTTATCTCCTGCCCATCCTCCGACGTGTGGAAGCTGTCCAATGGTTGCAACGTGAAAGCCCGTCCTTCTGATAATTCCTGTGGACTGGCTTCCAATGATTCATCCGGGAGCTCGCCAATAAATTGAAGCAATTGTTTTTCAGCATCTTCATAATTGATTTCCCCTGCTTGCACCGCACGAAAAATATCTTTTGAATCCATAAACATGTCCTCCTAGCTGTATGAAATAGGACAAATATCGTGTTGGCTGTCTACGAGTGTAATTGGTTGAATAACTGGTCGGCCTGTTCAAAATCCAACTCACCCTGCAGTACTTTCTGTAACAAGACTTGCATGGGCTGCTTAGGCTTCGGCTCTGTAGGAGCCTGATTTGTATCTCCCGCCGACTTGTTCAATTCCTTTGCCAAAAATTTGGAGAATTCATTAATGTTAGGATAGTCGTACACTCTGGTTGCCGGAATAGCTGTTCCAAAGCGTTTATTCACAGCCTGCACCCACTCTACGCCTATAATGGAGTCCAGTCCCATATCAATAAATTGATCGTCCCGGCCAATATCCTTTTCATTCATACTCAAGGATTTCGCAAGACTTTCTACCAGTTCCTTCTCCAATGTTTCTATCCGTACAGCCGTTGGCGCATATGTCGACCGCTTTGCCTCATCCCTGGCAACAACGGGCGGCGGCGAAGAAGGCTTGGCCTCAGGTTGCGGCGGGGCAGGCTTGGATTCTGCCAGCACGGCTGACTTTTCTGGCTTATCTGCTACCATCTGGATGTTGGAAACGGAGCTTAGCAAAATGCCCTGCGGTTTTTCAGGTACTTTCGCCAAAGTCTGTCTCTGCACATTATCGTTGCTATGGTTAACTGCAGGAGGGCTGGAAACGAACTCTTGTACCGACACATCGACTACAGGAGTTTCCGCCTCGACGTCCCGGGATTCGCCCCCACGCGCGAAGATCCAATAGCTCTCCTTGGCAAATGGATAAGTTGGCAGACTAATCCGACGAGGGCTGGTATTCTCATAAAGTCTAGTCCAATCGAAGAGTAGCCCCTTCACCCAAAGCTCCGCCAGCTTTGTATACTTCCCCTTGCTTATCCAACTATCCACCATTTTTGCCATGTCTTCGTCTGCCTCAAGAACAGCTAGGATGTCTTTATTCTTCTTTGCCTGACCCAAATACAGCCCGTCAATATCCTCATTCCCCGCTAAAAAACTCTCCAGCTTTTCTGTAAGCTCACGGGTAGACTTAACTATGACTGCTAACCGTTCTTCCATGGCTTCCCGTCCCACCTGCAGAGTAAATGCTATATCCTCCAGGCTGGTTTGCGAGTATTCCGGCTCTTTGAGTTCAGCAAGCAGTCTTTGCACCTGTTCATCCAGTCGATCTTTATTCCTCGCCGACAGCACGATCATTGCCGGATTTTGCAGTGGAATGGTAACTTGTCTAGTCTCCTGCTCCTCAGGGATATATTCCTCAATGAGCACATGTGCGTTGGAGCCTCCGGCGCCAAATGAGGAAATACCTGCGATTCTTGGGTATTCAACTGTCTTCCCATTCATTGTGACGACGGGTCTTTTCCACTCTCCCAGCTCCTGCTGAACTATAAAAGGACTATCGCTAAAATCGATATTCGGGTTTAGTGTTTCTGAATGCAATGAAGGCACGATTTGTCCGTATTTGAGCTGAAGGAGCACCTTTGTAACTCCGGCGATCCCTGCCGCGCTCTCACAATGCCCAATATTTGATTTTGCCGATCCGATTGCGCAAAATTGCTTATCCTCCGTATATTCCTGGAAAACTTTTTGCAATCCGGCGATTTCAATGGGGTCACCTAAGGATGTCCCGGTGCCATGCGCTTCGATGTAACTAATGGTTCTGGGGTTAATTCCTGCTTTCTTAAAGGCCCTTCCAATTACACTGGCCTGCGCATTGGGATTAGGAACTGAGAATCCGTTTGTCTTCCCTCCATGATTCACCGAGGTCCCTTTTACGACCCCATATATATGGTCGCCATCTGCAATAGCTTTGGACAGTGGTTTGAGCAGTACGGCTCCTACGCCTTCTCCTGGCACATATCCATCTCCGCCTTGTCCAAAGCTTTCGCACCGTCCTTTACTCGATACAAACCTGCCTTGCCCAAGCATCAGGTATTTGTTCGGATGAATGGATACATTGACGCCGCCAGCAATGGCAAGCTCACACTCGCCTTGTTGCAAGCTTTGGCAGGCCAGATGAATGGTCGTCAATGAAGAAGAACACATGGTGTCCACAGCCATGCTCGGACCGTGGAAGTTACAGAAATAAGATACCCGATTTGCGATGGAAGCCGGATTGCCAGGAACGGCAATCATTCTGCCCCTAGCTTGTTCCTGTGCCCCATAAAGCTGGTATTCTTCATACATGACCCCGACAAAAACACCCACATTCCTATCCTGCCCAAGGCCCCGCTCTAGTCCAAGCGCTTCCCGGGTATAGCCTGCATCCTCTATCGTTTCATAGACGCATTTCAGGAATAGACGCTCCTGAGGATCGATTATCTGTGCTTCTCTAGGAGAGATATTGAAAAACATGGGGTCAAACTGATCCACACCTTTGATAAAGCATCCCCACTTGCTGTAAGCTTTTCCGGACTGATTCCTGTCCTCGTCAAAGTGCATGCTGTGATCCCAGCGATCTTTGGGAATTTCCGTAATGCAATCCTTCCCATCGCGCAGATTGTTCCAGAATTCCCGTATGTTTTCTGCATCGGGATACATGCCCGACAAACCGATAATGGCAATTTCCTCTGATTCGCCTGCTCTTTTCGGTTGCGGTTGGAAACTTGCCTGAACTGGCATGAAACGCGATTGCTTCCGACTATCAGAAAGTGACCTTCCCGGGTCGTTTTCCATCGTAGAAGGCTTGAATTCTTTCGCAGGGTTGACCTCTGTCTCGATTCCAAGCAATTTAATCAGCTGCTTCTGGTGGACTTTAAGGAAATATTGGGTCAATTCCCGGATATTCTGGTATTCAAAAAATAAAGTTTTGGGCAGTGTTCCAAACGTTTTCTCCAACTCACGGGTTAGCTGTTTAATCATAATGGAATCAATGCCGTACTTCTCCATAGGGGCATCGGTTTCAATCTGCCTTGCCGGCAGCCTGATGGATGTAGCGAGCAATTGCTTTAAATAATTTGCCGCTTTTTCGGCAAGCAGGTCTTGTCCGATGACCGAACCCATCTCGCTTTCCATTATCATAGAGGAGGCATCTCCAGCCTGATTCAGGGACGGTTGCTGCAGGAGCGTTTCTCTTAGCTGACTGGCATGCCCTTCCAACACCATGACTTGATTCTTTTCGGAAGCCAGGCTCTGATACAAAGCCCGAATTCCTGCACCAGTCTCCATTGCAAACATCCCCATCCCTTCCATGATCTTTTCTGTTTCCCCATCAATACGCATTCCGCCTTCTTTCCAGAGTGGCCAATTGACTGAAATCGTCCGCCCCTGGCGTTGTTCTCGCTCTACCAGCGTACTACGGTACTTGGCATAGGCGTCCATAAAGGCATTGGCAGCAGCATAGTCAGCCTGTCCTATATTCCCAAGGCTCCCTGCAACGGATGAAAAAAGGATGAAGAAGTCCAGCGGGATTTCCTTGCAAGCCTGATCCAGATTCACCAATCCCGTAACCTTTGGTGCCAAAACGTTTTGCAATTCCTCCCGTGTTTTTTTAATAATGAAATTATCGCTAACCATTCCTGCGCTGTGCACAATTCCGTCCAGCTTCCCAAACTCTTCCTGAATATCCCGAATCAAAACTTCAACGGCCCTTTTATCGGCGACATCGGCTTGTCGGAATACTACTCTTGCACCTAAAGCCTCTATCTCCTCAATCCTTGCTTTGGTGTCACCACGAAGCGGGGAGCGTCCGACAAGAATTAAAGCGGTATCCCTGGCCTGTCGTGTAATTTCTTCGGCAAAAATCAAACCGAGACTTCCGGTTCCGCCGGTAATTAAATATACTCCCCTGTCTTTCCACGGAATGCTGATCGCTTCCCCGGAGGCTTTAATTTCCGTCCATACGGCAACATGCCGTCTACCTGATTGATAGCGGATATGTGGTTCTATAGAACCGCGACTGTTTTCTTGCAGGATATTTATCAGACCTGCTGGATCCTGCTCCACATCCATTTCTATCAATTGGCCAACCAGTACTGGATTCTCCAGCCATGCTGTTTTTAAGAGTCCGGAAAGTCCCGAGAATACCTGTTGGTGATCCTGCACCGGAACGACAAGCTGAACCAATGTTTTGCCTTTGGATTCCGTTTTAAGAATATGTTGAATTGCCTCAAACACCTGTGTCGCATAAGTCCTAAACCGTGCATCAATGCTCTTCTCTTCGGATTGGAGAATGAGGCACTGCACCCCGTTCATTTGCGATTCAATAATTTCCCCGGAAATATATCCCGGTTCGCATAAAATTACCAGATGCTGTTGATAGTCAGGTGCTGTTCCTTCCAGAGCAATCGCTTGTTCTTCCCACACAGGCTCAAGCATCAAAGTCTCAGGTGCAGTCCATTCATCTGGGCCACCTGTTCCTCCTTCAGCAACTCGTGATAAAAATCCCTTCATCCTCACACAAACATTCCCCTGCTCGTCACACAAATCGATATCTAACTTTTGCAGCGGGCCATCCTGCCTGCTGTCTTCACTATTACGGATCCAGGCCCACATCTCTGATGTGCATCTGTTAAATACCTCTAACTCTTCCAATGCAAATGGTAAAGCTGGCTTAATGGAAGCTTTGCGATCACCTGCACTCATAATCAAGCCTATCGTCGCCTGAAGAGCGGAGTCCATCAAACTGGGGTGCATCACATAATGCTCCATCGTATGGTAAACGGAAGAAGGCAAGGACAACTTGGCAAGCGCTTGACCCACTCCGATATATATTTTCTCAATTCCCTGATGTCCCGGCCCATAGGAAATCTGCATCGCCGCAAACGCCTCATAGCACTGACGGGATGAAACGGAGCCCAGACTGCACTGCTCCAGCAAGGTTTTAATATCTATAGCAGGGACCTCTGCCACCGGAACAATTACTGCCCTGCCTTCACTATGCACCACCAGCTCGGTGTCCGTTGCTCCAGACTTGCTGTAAATTTCATAGGCGATCTCTCCGCCATCTTGCGGATAGAGCCCAATACTGACATCAACCGACTCCTCCCCAACCACAACTGGACGGATCCAATCCACATCTTTTAACCGGATGGACGTCCACTTATCTTCTGGAGATCCTGCAACCTGCTCTACTGCCGCCCGCGCCATTTCAAGGTAGGCCACTCCAGGCAAGAGCTTCTGCCCCCTTATCACATGGTCAGACAGGAAAAATTCCTTCCCCGTAAAAATGGAGCTGAACTGCAGTCCATAAATATCGGACGTATTACGCTGAAGTAAGGGATGAATGCCGACTGCTGTCTCCCGTTCCAACACAACACCGCTTGCTCCCGTCCGTTTATTGATATCGGTTATACAATATCGTTCTTTGGCAAAGGGATAGGTTGGCAGACTGATACGGTTTGGTTTAGCCTCTCCGTACAACAGGGCCCAGTCAATTGCGACTCCTTTTACCCAAAGGCCTGCGATTTTGCCATAGCTGCCTTCGCTAACCAAAACATCAATCGTCGTGCCCGCACCCTCTCCGTCTTCACGAGCTCTATTTTCTTCTTTATGGCGTTTGGCGTGTCCCACGTGTAAGCCGTGGATACCATCCCGGCCTTCCACAAATCCTTTCAATTTCTCTTCAAGCTCCCGGAGAGAGCCTACAACGAAAGCCAAACGT
>NZ_WUDQ01000172.1:0-7007 GCF_009827695.1 Paenibacillus sp. OT2-17
AAAAGGGGGTGCTGTTAACACCCCAAACTGGATTCATCGATATATATCCTGCTTCATCTGAACAGTAATTTTGCCGTATATTCAGCTCTTTCTGTCTTCTTCGGTAATTAGAGAACTGTAAGCCGGAATTGTAACTGTTCCTTTCTTCACCTTTACATTCTTTGAGGTGGAGAAGACCACTTTCCATTTACCCTTATCGAAATCTTTCATCTGCAGGGTAACCGGCTCTCCAGACAGGTTATGATATACATATAGTGCTTCTTTGCCTGAAGTACGTTTAAATGCGGTCACGCTGGCAGAACCTGCTTGTATAGGTTGCAGACTGTCGCTGCGTAAAGCTTCATGTTCTTCCCTCAGACGGATGAGTGTGCGATAGCTTTCCAGCAGGGAATCATCGTCCCTCAGCTGCGCTTCCACTGATACCTCGCCTGTGTTGTATTTGGGTTTCTCCCACGTCGTTTGACCAGGGCCATCTCCCTTGTACCAGCGCATAGGCTCACGAAGATACTCATCAGGCTTCTCTCCCTTCATACCGATTTCTTCCCCATAATAGAGGAACGGCTGACCCGGAAGCGTCAAAAGAATGGAAGCAGCCAGCTTGGCTTTTCGCACATCTCCGCCCACTTCGCTCATGACACGGGTCTGGTCATGGTTGCTCAGGAACGGAGCATCGAGTGCCGCCTTATTATACGATTTGTACAGTTGCAGCGTTTTCTCGGCGAATGCCGCGATACCCTGATCTCGGCCGTTTTTCACGGAGTTCAAAATCGTTCCACCCAGGTCAAAATTAAACAGGGAATGGAGCGGTCCGTAATAAGGAGCTATGGTCTCCGGTTTGTCCCATACCTCTCCTGCCAGATATACATTTGGATTTACCTTCTCCATCTCGGAACGGAATTCATTCCACCATGCGATGTTCTTATCCGCACCATCCTTCGTCTGTCCTCTAAAAATATGCATCGCCGCGTCAAGCCGGAACCCGTCTGCACCCTGCTGCAGCCAATACTTGCCGACTTTGATCATTTCTTTGCGGACTTCGGGATTGTCAAAGTTCAGATCCGGCATGCCCGACCAGAATGTACTGTAGAAATACCCTTCGCCATTCGGGTTCTTATGCCATACCTGCTGACCCCACGAGCCCTTTTCTTCCAGATCTGTGTTCTCATCCGCCCATACGTAATAGTCGTGGTATTTGCTTTGTGGGTTGGCACTGGCCTCCTTAAACCATGGGTGCTCGCTGCTCGAATGATTGATAACAAGGTCCATGATCACCTTGACGCCCTTTCGGTCCGCTTCTTTCATCAAGGTGCGGAAATCATTTAGACTCCCATACTGCGGGTCCACCTGATAGTAATCAGTTACATCATATTTATGGTAGCTTGGAGATGGATTAAGGGGCATAAGCCAGAGGCCGCTGACCTGCAAATCCTTACCCGAATGGGGTTTGCCATCGTTTAAGTAATCAAGTTTTTGTGTGATTCCTTTCAAATCACCGTGTCCGTCTCCATTCGAATCATAAAAAGAATTGATATAAATTTCATAAAATACGCCGCTTCCAGTAGAAACCGGAGGCTTATGTCCGTTCATTTCCTGCTCTGCCATTGCACCTGAAGCGAACATCGTGAGCATAGGCACCGTTAACATGGCGGTGGACAATCTTCTTAAGCGTTTGTTACGTGTCAAAACAAATCAGCTCCTTTGATTGTTATGGGTGCGTTTTCATTATAAATAGAAACAATCCAAAAAAAGGGGATATTTATTATCTATTATGGTGGAAAATATCGATCTTATTGCTTTATCTCTGTATCGAACGAAAGAGGAGCAGACTCTATGTCTACTCCTCTTTCGGAAATTATTCTTTTTCTTAGATTTAGTACTTTCGATTTGCTGAATAAAAGATTGTCTGCTGTCGTCCAAATCAGTTCAGGAAATATATCTTAATTTAATGCGTTTTGAAGCTCTGTGCAGCGAAGACTTTACTGAATTTTCACTCTTGTTTAAGATTCTAGCCGTTTCTTTTATGGAGTATCCTCGGACTAAACGCAATTCAAGTACCGTCCTTTGCTCGGTATTACTTGCCATCAAAAGAATTCGATTGACCTCCTCCTGAATTTCAAAATCGAGGATATCCCAGTGATAATAAAGCAGTTCCTTGCGTAAGTTGTATTCATCCATCTTTTTTCGTTTTCTGATTAAATCTATAGCTAAATTTTTGGCAATTCTCAAAAGGTAAAACCGAATACGATCTTGAGGCAAGTCAGGTGAAGCTCTTATAAACCGAATAAAGCACTCATGCAACAAATCTTCAGCATCCTGTTTGTTATGCAATATCCTCAATAGATAGCCTAAGAGGTCTGATTTGCAAGATAAATATAGATCCTCCACACCTTTAATATCCATATTATTGCTTGTCCCTTCTGTTTTGTTTGGAATCGGCAAGTCACTTTATTGTCTTAAATTCATATCCCTTCTTTTTTAAATATGTTATGATTTCAGGCAAGGCTTTGGCTGTTTCTTCCTTCCCATAAGTGTCATGCATGAGTACCACTGCTTTTTCTCTAGTCCCCATGTTCCTTATGAATTCGCGAATTAATTGTTCAGCATTCTTAGGTGCACCTTCTGCATCTTTAGGTAACACATTCCAGTCAATCTGATGGTAATCTTTATCATGTAGAGCTTTGTCCAGCACTTCCATACCATTGGGATCATTTCTCTGCCATGTCATATGGCCACCTGGAAAACGAATTACTCTTGTGGAAAAATTCTGCCCCAATATTTGCTTTAAAACTTGATTTGTTTTTTCAATATCCTTCATAAAAATGCTCGAATTCACAGTTTGATTAGGATATAAATAACTGTAGTCATGTGAGGAGGTATGATTTCCGATAGCATGTCCTTCTTTAACTACTCTTTTTGTTATTTTTTTAGCCACTTCATTTTCTTCTACTGCCTTTCCTACCACAAAAAACGTTGCTTTCACATTTTCTTCTTTAAGAACATCCAATATCTTAGGCGTTACGGTGACCGATGGGCCATCATCAAAAGATAAATAGACTACTTTTTTACCGTCTATCCCCTCAGGCCGATGTCCTTGCATTTGCTGATTCAAGTATTTTTCAACAAATGCTGCATCTTCAACACCCGAAACATTTTTTAGAGGTGATTCGCTCCCTTTGGATTCGTTATTTAATACCGGCTGTTGTTTACTACTAAAGATATCAAAGAGTTTTAAAATAATTAGAACAATACAAATGATAATAATAAACAGTAGTCTTCTTCTATTTCTCTTCATCCGATGAGCTCTGGTTCTATTATGCGTATAGCTTTTTTCCATTAGTATATGTTCCTCCAAAAATCTAGAAGCTGTTTACGTTTCATTTTGCGACCATGTGCCAATTGAAATTATTCGTATCTCAATGCATCTATAGGCTTTAAACTTGCTGCTTTATAAGCCGGGTATACTCCAAATAGGATGCCTGTGCCCGCAGAGCTAAGAAACGAATATATAATAGGCGAGATCGTAAATTCAATGGTCATATGTGTCGTTGCTTCGATTATTTTGGACGCTCCTATGCCTGTTACAACCCCGATTGTACCTCCTAACAGACCAAAGATGACCGCTTCAGATAGGAATTGAATCATAATATCTCTCGGCTTGGCACCAATGGCTTTCCGAATACCGATTTCTCTTGTACGCTCTATAACCGAAACCATCATAATATTCATAATTCCGATTCCCCCTACCACGAGCGATATCGCGGCTACACCACCCAGTAAGCTGGTCATGATATTATCTACACCGGAAGCTGCACCTGCTGCCTCTGACTGACTCATAATTTGAAATTGATCCGGTTCTGAGGGTTTTAGCTGATGCGTCACACGCAAGCTTTCCAATATGTCTAGACGAGCCTGATCCATCAAAGCTGGTGACTTGGCAGACACGTCCAATCCCGTAATGTTTTTCTCACCCAGACGGTTCATCATGGTTGTAGCAGGGATGTAAATTTGTTCATTAGTACTATAGCTTAAGTTCGTAACTGGCTGAGTATTCAATACTCCGATCACCTTGAAAGGAATCTGTTTAATTTGAAACGTTCGTCCCAATACATTTTGGTTATCTCCACCAAAAAGACGTTGAACCGCTTGGCTTTCAAGAATGGCGACATTCATGCGTTTATCCATCTCATCGTTGGTAAATGTTCTGCCCTCGGCAAAGGAAACCTTTTTGACCTTATAGAATGAAGCGGAAGTCCCTACAATAGTGGCGTTATAGTTATATCGCCCCCACGCAGCTTTAGAATTGCTCGATATATTCGGCATCAATGCATCTATAGAATTCTTTTGTTCCAACGCCTCGACATCAGCCCAAGTAAACGATGGCGTGTTGTCCAAATCTATTTCACCATCGACCATTGTCATAGCTGGAGCAACCATCAATACGTTATTCCCTAATTTATTAATTTCTGCTTTTATGCGGGCTGTAGAGCCGTTTCCGATCGCCATAATGGCAATAACCGCTGCCACCCCGATAATAATACCGAGAATCGTTAAAAAGGAGCGCAGCTTATTGGTCGTTAAACTATTAATTGATACACGGATCGTTTCCATCAAATTCATAGGCTCGCCATCCTTGATGAAATTCTTCTATTGGTAATGCTTTCATCCCGCTCAATATCCCCATCCCGAAAGCTGATCAACCGCTTGGCATATTCAGCGATTTCCAGCTCATGAGTAACCAAGACGATGGTTTTCCCCTGCTCATTCAAACCCTGAAACAGCTCCATAATCTCGACGCTCGTCTTCGTATCCAGTGCCCCCGTAGGCTCATCTGCCAGCAGAATAACAGGATTATTCACCAACGCACGCGCAATAGAGACACGTTGCTGCTGACCGCCAGAAAGCTCGTTAGGTTTGTTGTACATCCGTTCTGCAAGGCCTACACTTCGAAGCGCGTCCACGGCTCGTTCCCGGCGTTCCTTGGCAGGTATACCTGCATACATCATAGGTAGCTCTACATTTGCTAATGCTGTAGTTCGGGAAAGTAGATAGAATTTTTGAAACACAAAACCCAGTTTCTGATTTCGGATCTCGGAAAGCTCGTTCTCACGAGCATCCAATATGGAATACCCATCCAGATAATACTTCCCGGTATCAGGATGATCGAGGCAACCAATGACATTCATCATAGTGGACTTACCCGAACCAGAGGGACCCATTATGGCAACAAACTCACCTTCGCTAATAGATAAATTCACACCACGTAGAGCCTGAATCTCCTGTCCGCCTACCTCATATATTTTTTTTAATGCTTTAATTTCAATAACGTTTTTATTTAATTGGACTTCGTTCATTGTGCCTGACCCCCATCAGGGTCCTGGCCCTCTTGACTGCCATTCGAACCAGCACCGTCCTGAGGCGGAATAATAATGGTCTCGCCTTCCTTAACACCTGACTTGATTTCGGCTTGATCCGCTGTATAAACACCCAGCTTCACAGGTCTGAATTCATAATCTGCAGGGTTTGCTGGGTTCTTCGCTACATATACTCCGTCCACTCCACCTTCGGATCTCAATGCAAACAATGGAACGGACAGCGCGTCTTTACGTTCAGCCAAGAGGAGTGATACATCCATGTTCATCCCCGGTTGCAGCCTTATTTTTTGGCTATCCAAAGACAATTCAATTTTGTATGTAGTCACATTCGATTCCGTCACCGGCTCTGGAGAAACAAAGCGTACTTCGCCTTTAAATTGTTTGTCCGGGAATGAATTCGAGTGCATTGTAGCCTGAAGTCCGGTCTTCAATTTAGCAATATCACTTTCGTTAACCTTGGCAAGAACCTTCATAACGCCTGTATTGGAGTTATTCATTACAATAAAAGGTGCAGTAGGACTAGTACCCACATCGCCGTTGACCTTCAAAATGATCCCGTCCCACGGTGCCGTAACCTGTAATTTGCTCAGGACACTTTTCTTCTGCTCTAATGCCGTTTCAGCCTGCTGTAAAGAAGCCTGTGCAGATTGGATGTTGGAAGCTTCAGGCGGGGACTGTGCAGCCTTTAATTGTATTAAAGCTGTTTTAAAGCCCATTTCTGCCTCCTCAATTGCCTCAGTCTGTTTGGTCTGTGCCTTCTTGTACTGCAGCTCCGCATTGCTCATATCCAGTTTTGCCTTATCCAGATTTTGCTTGGCTGTCGCCAGGTCACTTTCTGCTGCCGCATCATTCTGAACCAGATAAGCCTGGTCATCATAATCCTTCTGGGCCTTATCCAAAGTCACCTTGACTGCCACCTTTTGTGCAGCGGCTTCCTCTAACTCCATATCGTTCTTGGCTGTTTTAATCGCCATTTGTGCCTTTAAGACATTGGTTTTCTGGAGCTCGATATCATTGGTTTTGGGTCCGCGCTTGGCTTCCTCCAGCTTGGCCCTTGCAATCGCGACATTGGATTCGGCATCCTTAATTTGCAGCCTGGCATCCGAATCATCTAATCGTGCTAGAACCTGACCTGCTTTGACACTATCTCCTGCTTTGATATTGACAGCGATGAGCTTGGCACCCTCGACATTTGTAAAATTAATATTTACTTCCTTGGAAGCCTGAACGGTCCCAGTCACTTTAAGCGAATCCGTCATGTTTGTTTTCTGTACCTGTACAATCTGGTTCGCAGGACTCTCCACGGGCTTTTCCTGCCCCTTTTTCATATAAACAAAACTTCCAATTCCCGCTATAATGATCAAGACAAGAATACCTATAATCCCTCTCAATCTTTTTTTCCTTCTTAACACTTGCAATGAATCTTTCTTTTCTATTTCCGACAATGTTATATCCCCTTAAAATGTATTTTTTCTAAAACCTATACGCTCCACGGCTTGTTTAAAGCATGTTGCAGCAGCGTCATTTGAACAATTAGTTCATCCTTATTCCGTTCAATTTGCTTCACTTTTAACTGATTCTTGGCAATCTCCGTACCTGTAGCAAAACCCCGTTCCTTTTTTCTACTAGTTTTAT
>NZ_WUDQ01000173.1:0-6961 GCF_009827695.1 Paenibacillus sp. OT2-17
TTGTCGTCCAAATCCCGTTTCAAATCTATTTCAAGATTTTTAATCGTAGAACGAACCATTCGAATGGTGGAGAGTTTGAACTTGTCCTTACTCTTCATTGCTTGCTTCATATCTTCGTTCAATCGTTCGCTCAAATTCATGATTGCTTAGATCCTCCTAGAACTTTCTCTTACGAGCAGCCTCGGACTTTTTCTTGCGCTTTACGCTTGGCTTTTCATAATGCTTGCGTTTCTTCACCTCAGCCAATACGCCATCCTTAGCAATGGAACGTTTAAAGCGACGAAGTGCAGCATCAATTGTCTCGTTTTTGCGAACTTTAGTTTCAGACACCAGTTTTCCCTCCCTCCGACCAGACCGTCCAAGAGCAATAACACGGTTCATCAAATTTTATTATAGGTGAAACGGAAACCAGGTGTCAACCTATAAGAAAAAATGAATACATAAAGGGCCATTTTTCTCCATTCACATCCGTATTACTGAAAAGACAAGCTCTGTCATTTTTTAAAAATGTGAGTCCGAAATACCTGTCAAGGCACCCAATTTGGCGCCGCCCAGTAAGTGATAATGCAGATGCCCCACCGCTTGTCCACTATCTGGGCCACAGTTGTTAATCAACCGATAGCCAGACTCGGCAATTCCTAACTTTTTCGCAACCTCAACCGCAACACGATGAATCTCCGCGATAAGAGGAAGATCCTCCTCTGTCACAGCGTTCATCGAAGGAATATATTTTTTTGGAATAATGAGCACGTGTACTGGCGCCGCAGGCTGGATGTCATGAAATGCGAGCACATTGTCGGTTTCCAACACCTTCTTGCTGGGGATGGTTCCATCCACAATTTTCAAAAACAGATCGTCCATTCAAAACCCTCCTTTGGCAGTGAGCCGATCATAAGCAAATAGACAAAAACAGCCCTTGCTCTCGGCATTCAAAGTTATGTATTTCCCACACTGAATAGAAACATATACAGCCATGTTTGGTTATACTTATGTTTCTTTATGTATCATAACGGAAAAAGGGTCTTAATACCAGTTTCCCTTACTAACTTCCTCTATAATAGCTTTCACCCCTGCATCAATTTGATCCAACTGTGCGCGCGAAATACTTATGCGCAAAAATTTCTCTTGTTCCCTATAGCCTGATAAATAAAATCCTTTGCCAGCTACAACCTGGATGTTCCTAGCGGAAAGACACTGTACCAAGCGTTCCAAATTCACCGTCCGAGGCAGTTTAAACTGCATATAAACTCCTGAAGTTACAGCTGAAGTCTGAACGTATCCGGCCTGATTGTATCGTTCCACAGCCTTGTTAAGAGCACGAACGCGCTCCGAATACAGTTTATATATCGTGTGCTTGTGGCGTTCATACATTCCATTTTTAATATAAATATCAAGCGCCGCCTGAGACAATATAGATGTGTCGACATATCTTTTATAAGTGTTAAACGTCTTCAATAGGACTTCTGGCAATACCGCAACTCCTAATCGCAAGCCGGGGAAAATGATTTTCGAGAAGCTTTTCAAATAAATAACATGGTGTGTCTGGTCGTATGCATAAATGGGATCAAAAAGATGATCGGCCCCCAAATCTGCCATATAGTCATCTTCTACGATGTACACATCATATTTGGCGGCTAAGGCAGCTATCGCTTTTCGCTCCTCTGTGTTGTAAGAGACTCCTAATGGATTATGATATCTTGACATGGTATAAAAAAACTTGACGCTGTCCGGACGATTGTACTGACGGGTATGTTCTCTTCCTCCAGAAAACGCAAATATATATCGTAACTTGGCTGCTCGACCAAAACCTTTTCTTTGCCATTGGGAAACGGCATTTTAGCGAGTATCTCCAATGCCTGCTGAACACCCGAAGTAACGATAATCCGATCCATTTTTGCAAACACCTGAGTATCAGCCAAATGGGAAACCAACGTATGACGCAGTGTTTCCAGCCCTTGCGAATCGCCATAAGTGAACAGATGATATTTGTAGGTGTCAATAGCCTGATTCAAACAATGTTGGAAATCCAGATAAGGGAATACATTCAAATCCGGGGAGGCCGAAGCAAAATCAACGGAGTCTTGAATATGGCTATGGTGTAAATCGCCCGAATTTTCCACTACATAGTATCCACTTTGCGGTATGGAATAGATGGCGTGTTTCTTTTCAAGTTCAGCATATGCCCGCAGAATCGTGCTTTTGCTGCACCTGTATAATTCAGAAGCCTCACGGACCGACGGCAACTTGTAACCTGATTTATATTGTCCCTCGCGAATTTTAAGTTCTATATCCAATAAAATTGAAACGTATTTTTTCACAATATCCTCCCACCTGCTCTTTACATACTCATTACATGCTCATTTCATTACATGCTTATTCCGTCTTATGTTTCTTTACACGCTAGATATTACCATGGTTTATGAATAAACAGGATACCTCATTTCATTGAACTGTACTAATACAGTTTCAATCATTGAATCATATTCGGGATGTTTTACGTGAAAAAGAGGCTGTTTCTTCATAATGAAGAAGCAGCCTTGCATGGTGATAATGTATGGATGCGCCTTAAAGTCACTTGTACTGCACAAGAACTGTAGGCGGGAGAGAGCAGGAATTCACTATGTCTGACGACTAAGAAAATAGGATTAGTAATAAGGCAGCAAGCTAATCGCTGTCAACGCTGCAAGTGGCAGAATCAAACGATTAAAGCGACGGCGTCCGTATGGGAACCCATATGCATAAGCGGGTGCTGGATACGGGTACGGGTACGGATACGGAGGATAAGACGCATAGCCACCATAAGCACGGGAGCCGCAGCCACAATTATTAGGCGGATATGGGAGATTAACATTGACATTCTCCATTTCGTCTCCACCCATAGGAACGGCTAAGTATATCTTTTCATCATCCACATGCTCTACAATGCCGTCATACATTGTCCCGTCCTTCACCCATACGCATACATAACGATGCATATGCTTTTGACATAGTGTTTTAGCATCCGTCTGTTCCGGTGCTGTAACTTTTTCGGTTGTCATGCTTTTTTCCATGGTTGTTTCCTCCTAGGCTCTTGCATGTATACCGTATGTTATTCAAAAACGGGCTATTTGCTACATCAAATTGGGCGAATTCCGGCTTGCAAAAAAAAGAAGCACCCCGGGAGCTCTTGGCAGAGCCCCTCTGAACGGACGTATGATGGGAAGATTTCTTCCGCAGCATACGTCCGCCGGGGTGCTGTATGATTAACTTGTCGGCTTGGCTGTATTATAACAATAGTTTGAAACTGTATCTGTGACCTGTATCACATTGCTTCAAAAAGTTTCCATAACCACACGTGAGCCGCCTCCAGCCTGCTCTGCTGGCAGAACAACTAGCTTGCGCGGAAGACGGGCCCGTAGTTCAGGCACATGACTAATCACACCAACAGACAACTGATCATGGTGCAGCTTTTCCAGTGAGGTGATCACTGTGTCAAGCAGCTCAGGGTCCAACGTTCCAAAGCCTTCATCCAGAAAGAAAAATTGCAGAGGGTATTGGCCCCGCAATTGAATTTGAGCCGACAGCGCAAGCGCAAGCGACAAGGAGGTCAGGAACGTTTCGCCACCGGACAAGGTCGATACCGGACGTTTGACCCCACCGTTGGCATCGTCACTAATGACAAATCCACCGCTGGAATCTACCTCTAGCGCGTAACGCTGCTTGGTCAGAAAACGTAGGCGGCGTGAAGCCGACTGACTGACCTGCATGAGCTGCTCCTCGGCAATATATTCAACAAAGGCATTGCCGCGAAAAACAGACTGGAGCTTGGACATTTTTTCCGCTTCGCTACGCAAATGTATACGATTGGACTCCAGCTCCATCCAGCGGACGTGCCGATGCTGCAAGTCCTCTAAATCACGCTCAGCCTTGGCGCGATTCTGAAGCGCCTCTTCATCGCGTGCACGGCAATCACGTAGCTGTGCAGTGGCCGTTTCCCACTGTTCCTCTGATACCGTTGCTCCATTCAGCTGCTCTTTGACATGTTTTAAGCGGGAAGACAGCTCTTTTTCCCGTTCTCGATGCAAACTCACTTCACGCTCATAGCGTGCGGCTTCTTCCGGTCCCAGGCAGCATTCCATGACCTCTGCTTCCGTAGCGAAGGAGGATGCTTCCAGACGGCTGCCCCAACGGGACTCTGCCATCTGCCGTCTTTCTTCTGCCGAGTCGGAGGCCTGCCGGGCAATCAGTGAAGCATGAACGGCTTGCTGCTTGCGTTCTTCCGCTTCGGTACGGCGGCGTGCCGCGGCTTCGGCTCCGTTTTTAAGTCCCAACAGTCGCGAGGTCGCTTCTTCCAGCAATGAAGCCGCTTGGCCATCTCCAACCCACTTTCGGAGCTGTGCTAGCTTTTCACGAAGCGAATCATCTTTGCTTTGGAGCCCTGTACGGCGGGCAATAATGATTTTATCCTCCTCGATGATACTCTGCTGTATCTGTTGAACACGCGCCGCCTTTCCTTCGAGGAAGGTCACACTCGTCTCCAGCCGGGACCGCAGCTCTTCCGCACGCCCGTCGCGCTCCTGCATGGCGCGGTAACGCTCCGCGGCTTCGCCCGGAGCGACATCCGGCAGCTGCGCCGCCCATTCGACGCGTAGCCCCTCGCTGCGCGTGGTGCATGCCTCGCGCTTGCTGCGTGCCTGCGTCAGCGCTGCGGCAGCTGCCTCCTGCTCGGCGGCAGCACGGATACGCCGCTGCTGTCCGGCAGCGTCTGCCTCGCGCAGCGCCTGTGCCTCGGTAGGCAGCATATGCGCACGTGCGGCTAGTTCTGCCGCAGCACGCTCCAGCGCCGTGCAGCGCTCCGCCCAAGCGGCGGCACCGCGTGGCTCTGCTGGCGCTGCCACAGGCGTGAAAGGCTCGCCCGTGGCGGCAGCGCCGCTGTCTGCGGTGGCGGGCTGTGCCAGCAAGCTGCGCTGCTCGTGCAACTGCTGGCGCAGTGTAAGGCGCAGCTCCTGCAAACCGAGCCGCAGGCGGTGCAGCTCATCTGGCGCAGCGGCATCCGCGCTATGCGCCGCGACGACGGCAGGCGCGGGGTGATGCAGCGAGCCGCACACTGCGCACGGCTCGCCTTCGCGCAACTCGGCAGCGAGATGCTGAGCGAGACGGCCCAGCTCCTCAGCACGGAGCTCGTGGCGCAGTTGCTCTTCCTCGGAGGCCAGTGACGACATATCGGCGGTGATCTCTGCCTCCAACGCCAGCAATGCCTCGATGCCATCAGCTGCCTGTGCAGCAAGGGCAGAACGCCGTGCCTCCGTCTCCCGTGTCTCCTGGTCCGTCAGCTTTAGACGTTCGTCAGCTTGCGCAAGCCGTTTCTCCTGAGTGGCGTACTCCAGTTCTGCTTCACGCAATTGCTCATTCGCGATTTCCAGCTGTTGCAACCGTTGCACGGCCTCTTGCAGCATACGCCGCTCATCTGCCCGCACTTCATTTTGCTTTAGCTCTTGTTGAAGCTCCTGCTGTCGCTTCAAGCCTCGCGTCTGTAGCTCTTGTTCCTTTGCGAGTCCTTCTGCATGTTCAGCAAGGGTTTGTTCGCTTTGCACAAGCTCGGCCGCCAGACGTTCCCGTTCGGTCCGCAACGCTTCCGTATCACGCTCCAGTTGAAGCGCCTGCTCTAGTTGGTCGATCCGAAGCAATAGCTTCGGTTCTTCGGCACTGAGTGCTTGCCGGGCCTGTTCATCTGCTTGCGCAGACACAAGCGCAGCCTCCTGCGCGGTAGCGGCCAGGACTTCCATTTCTTCGGCAGTCTTTTGCCGTTTTTCCGCTTCAGCAATGGCTTCCTTCCAATCCGTCAGCGCAGGCAGCAATGCCTCGGCTGCAGTTGCTTGTCGAAGCTTGCGCTCCAGCAAAGCAATGCCTGGCTCCTGTGCTGCCAACTGCTCCAGCTCGTTCGATCTTTGGCTGAGCTCGATGACCAGCTCACGGGTTTTGTTTAGCGCCTCCGATTCACGTGAGACACGCTCTAGCTCGCGACGCGAAGCTTCTGCATTGGCAATCGCCTCTTTGAGACGCGACTCTACATGTTCAAGCGCTTCAGCACTCGCATCCCCCAGCCCTTGCTGCTCCGCCTCTAACGCTTTCAGTGCGCTATCGTTATCTTTCACACGACGGCTTAGCTTCTGTGCAAGTTGATCTCCGTACTTCTCCAGATGGAACAAACGCTGTAGCATCTGTCTGCGTTCACTGCCTTTTAAGGACAAGAATTCCGCAAACTTTCCCTGCGGCAATACGACAGCTCGTGTAAAATCGTCCATTTTTAGGCCGATATACTCCTCCACACAGCGCGTCACATCCTGCACCTTATCGGCAAGTACTTCTTCGCCATCCTCTGTTAACGCAATAAAACGGCTAAGCGTATTATTAACCGATACGCCTCCAGCACGTTTGAAACGTCGTTCTACACGGTAACGACGAGGCCCTTGAGCTGACATTAATTCAAACGTAAATGCAACAGACAATGTATCCTCAGCATGATTCATAATGCCTTGTGTACCATTCACTGCCCGCTCCACTTTACCGTACATAGCCAACGTAATGGCATCCAGCAGCGTTGATTTTCCACTACCCGTTGGGCCAAATATCCCGAACAGTCCAGTTTCGGTCAAATCGTCAAAACGAATTTCCTGCGACTCCCGGTAGCTTTGCAACCCCGCCAGTTTTAGAAGGATTGGTTTCATGCGTCATCCTCCTCAGCGTGGTCTCTTGCATCATCCTGTTCCACCAGTTCCAGAAACAACTGCACTAATCCGTCATCCGGCTGTGCTCCACCTGTCTGCCGCTGATAGAATGCCCGGAACAACTCATGCACTGGCAGTTCTGATCGTTGGTGCTCCAGCTGTGCGGCAGCCATTTCTGGATACATTGGGCGAATATGAATGATGCCTTCACGGCTTTTGCGCAGCCGCTGAATATCTCCCATCGACATCGCTTC
>NZ_WUDQ01000174.1:0-6959 GCF_009827695.1 Paenibacillus sp. OT2-17
TGTGAGGATTTTGCAAAAATCCCATAAGCGACTTCCAATGAACAAGATATAGATCGAAATGGTTTAGTTCGTCTATATCTTGCACTTCGGAGCGACTGGAATCGAATTTCGCAAAATCCTGGTGTATAAAAAATCTGGTATCTGCATGTGCAGGTACCAGATTTTTTTATATTGTGCAGGCATTTAAACATACGCTACTGGCATGAATGGAATAGACTGTGCTATGCAGATTGGACGGGACGCTCGGCCCCTGTCAGCTCCGGTCTATTTTTGGTGGTGATGAGCTATCAAGGAGCCGTTCAATCTGTCCATCCGTTGAGAAAGAAGGAGGAAATACGATGAAACAGGCAGTAACCAGAAAGCAGGTGGAGAAGCTTGTCGGCAAAGTCATCTTTGCTACTCGTAAGGATGGTTCCCAGGTCAGCGGCAAGCTGATTCGCATTTCGGGTAACCGACTGGTTCTTCAACCAAACCGCAAGAAAAAGGTAAACACGAAGGCGATTATTCCTCTGGTGCTGTTTGACTTGCTTGCCATCGGCACAGCTCCATACATTGGTGCCTATGGTGGGGGATATGGAGGCTACGGTCCAGGTTATGGAGGACCAGGATATGGTCCGCAGCCAGGCCCGTATACAGACGGGGGATACCCCGGAGTAGGATATCCGTATTACCCTAATTTATTTTAGTCATACAAAATTTTGAGCCCGAAAAAGATACTTTTTACAGTGACTTTTCGAGTTCATGGCATCGGCTCAGAGCTACGTATCGCAGTATTTGATATTGATGACGCAGATAAAAATGGATCCCCCTGATATTGTCTTCGTCCACCATAACTTTAGCCCGCTTGCAGCGACGTAGTCGTCCGTAGTGTTCGGCATGCTCCAGCAGTTTTTTTCCGTATCGCATACCTTGATGAGCCGAAGAGATTGCGATCAAATCAATGTATAATAGTTCGCCATGCAGCATAACATGAATGAAGCCAACAACCTGTGCATTATCCGGTCTGCAAGCTACAAAAGTGATGCCCCGGTTTAAGCGCCGGGGTAATTCTTTGCGTATTTGTTCCATTTCTTGGGCACTTAAATGCGATAGGGGGACAAGCTCTTGCTCGATTAGGCGAAAGATGATGGTGTCATCTTGAGAGCTGCGTTTTCGAATCATAAACGGGCCTCCTTTTCTACCCTTTTAACAAGATAAGACGTGGCTTTGGAGGAGTACACTGTCTCACCGTGTGGTCTTTTTTATAATATGCGGGTACCTCTTACAAGCGTGCGACTCTGAGGTGCTTCAGAAAAGAAACATAAATTTTTATGAAATATGGGTATTGACTATCCCAGATGAGAGACATATAATGTGTCTAAACATTTGAAAGAATGACATGAACTCAACGGCAATGAAGAGGACGAAGTGATTAGGGCTCTTTTGTTCAGAGAGTGAGGCATTAGCTGCAAGCTTCACCAAAATCCCTTTTTAACGAGCTCACCTTGGAGCTGTTTTCCTGAAAAGTATTTGGGCCCGATGATATTAACGGTGCGCTGAATCACCTATTAGGGAAAATCGTACGGTCTACGTTACAGACGCCAGATATGGAGATCCTTTGCGATTTCTGTACCTGCCAAGGTTCGATATTGCGAAATATCGGGCAAACACGGGTGGTACCACGGAAGCTACAGCCTTTCGTCCCTCAGTAACAGCAAGTCTGTTCTAGGGATGAAAGGTTTTTTTGTTTTTACAAATGTCAGATGTATGTAAATTTTGTAAAGGAGGATGACCAATGAGTGCACAAATTCCTGAAGTTAGGTCAACCAATGAATTACGTGAAAAGTGGATGAAGCCTGAAGTGATTACAGGTTCGGAAATTTTACTCCGTAGCCTGTTGCTGGAGGGAGTAGATTGTGTCTTCGGATATCCAGGTGGTGCAGTGCTTTATATCTATGATGCCATGTATGGCTTTAAGGATTTCAAGCATGTCCTCACTCGTCACGAGCAAGGAGCTATTCATGCGGCAGATGGTTATGCACGGGCGAGCGGTAAAGTGGGCGTATGTATCGCGACTTCCGGACCTGGAGCGACAAACCTGGTAACTGGTATTGCGACGGCTTTTATGGATTCGGTGCCGTTGGTGGTCATCACGGGTAACGTTATATCTTCCCTGATCGGTACGGATGCTTTCCAGGAAGCCGATATCACGGGAATTACAATGCCGATTACGAAGCACAGCTATCTGGTAAGAGATGTAGAGGATCTGCCGCGAATCATCCATGAGGCCTTTCATATTGCCAACACAGGGCGGAAGGGACCGGTGCTGATTGATATTCCGAAGGATATTTCCGCAGCCCAGACGTTGTTCGTTCCACAAACGGGACCAGTGACCATGCGGGGTTATAACCCGAAAGTGCTGCCCAACAAAATTCAACTAGACAAGCTAACTCAAGCTATTTCCGAAGCAGAACGTCCATTCATTCTGGCAGGTGGAGGAGTTGTATACTCCGGTGGACATGAAGCACTTTACGAGTTTGTTCGTAAAACGGAAATTCCTATTACGACAACATTGCTCGGGTTGGGTGGTTTCCCAAGTGGACATGAACTGTGGACGGGGATGCCGGGGATGCATGGAACATACACCTCCAATCAGGCGATTCAACAGTCAGATCTGTTGATCTGTATCGGAGCCCGCTTCGATGATCGGGTAACAGGCAAGTTGGATGGGTTTGCTCCTCAAGCTAAAATCGTCCACATTGATATCGACCCTGCTGAAATTGGAAAAAATGTTGCAGCGGATATTCCTATCGTGGGTGATGTGAAGGCAGTGCTGGAATTGCTGAATCAGGATGTGAAACGCGCGGATCGAGCTGATGCATGGAGAGCACAAATTCAGCATTGGAAGAATGAGAAACCTTATTCTTATAAGGATTCTGAAACGGTGCTTAAACCACAATGGGTTGTTGAGTTGTTGGATGAAACGACCAAGGGCGGCGCAATCGTAACGACGGACGTGGGACAGCATCAAATGTGGGCAGCGCAGTATTACAAATTCAATCAGCCACGCTCATGGGTCACCTCTGGTGGACTCGGTACGATGGGATTTGGTTTCCCTTCTGCAATCGGTGCTCAGATGGCCAATCCCGACAGATTAGTAATATCGATTAACGGGGACGGCGGTATGCAGATGTGTTCGCAGGAATTAGCCATCTGTGCAATCAATAACATTCCGGTTAAAATCGTTATTATCAACAACCAGGTGCTTGGAATGGTTCGCCAATGGCAGGAATTGATCTATGACAATCGGTATAGTCACATTGACCTGGCTGGAAGTCCGGATTTTGTGAAACTTGCCGAAGCATACGGTGTCAAAGGGCTGCGTGCTACGAATAAGGAAGAGGCACGTCGGGCTTGGCAGGAGGCGCTTGATACACCCGGACCGGTCGTTGTCGAGTTTGTAGTCAGCAAGGAAGAGAATGTATATCCGATGGTGACGCAAGGTTCGACAATTGATCAAATGCTGATGGGGGACGAGTAAAATGACAACAAAAAATACCATTGCTGTACTGGTAAATGATCAACCCGGCGTTTTGCAACGTGTGTCCGGCCTGTTCGGTCGCCGAGGCTTTAACATTGAGAGCATAACTGTGGGACAATCGGAAGAAGTTGGATTATCCCGTATGGTCATTGTGACTGTAGGGGATGAGAACAACCTGGAGCAGATTGAAAAGCAGCTTTACAAGCTGGTTGATGTGATCAAGGTCATTGATCTCAGTTCCAAGCCGATGGTAGCTCGGGAATTGGCGATGATAAAGGTAAAGGCAGAACCGCCTCAGCGGCCAGAGATCATGGGCGTGGTAGAAACATTCAGAGCAGCTGTAATTGATGTTGGAACGACGAGCTTGATCGTACAGGTCATTGGCGATACAGAAAAAATTGATGCCATGATCGAGTTGTTGAAGCCTTACGGTATTCGGGAGTTGACTCGAACCGGGGTTACAGCTATGATACGTGGCAATGCTTAATATGGAGCTTTAACGAATTACCGCTTATAGCGCATTACATCAATAAAGAACCGCCCGCATAAGAGCGGGGGCTCGAAGAGATTTTTAGATACTAATCACGAGGGAAGTCTCTTGGAGTACCCGCTCATTATGAAGGGTCCAATTAAAAGGAGGAAATTAACCATGGCAGTTACAACGTACTACGAAAAAGATGCAGAACTCAGCGTATTGAAAGGAAAGACAGTGGCCGTTATCGGTTACGGTAGCCAAGGACATGCTCAGGCACAAAACTTGCGTGACAGTGGTGTGAATGTTGTTATTGGTTTGCGTGAAGGCAAATCAGCTGATGTCGCAAGAAACGACGGTTTCGAAGTTCTGAACGTAGCTGATGCAACAAGCCGTGCAGATGTGGTTCAAATTTTGTTACCTGATGAAACTCAAGCTTCTGTGTACAAAAATGAAATTGAACCTAACCTGAAAAAAGGCGCAGCTCTTTTGTTCTCCCATGGTTTCAACGTTCATTTTGGACAAATCGTAGCTCCTAAAGATAGCGATGTATTGCTGGTTGCTCCAAAATCCCCAGGACATATGGTACGTCGTACCTATGTAGAAGGGTTTGGGGTACCGGGGTTGATCGCAATTGAGCAGGATGCAACGGGTCAAGCCAAAGAAATCGGTCTTGCTTACGCAAAAGGCATTGGCTGTACACGTGCGGGCGTAATTGAAACCTCCTTCCGTGAAGAAACGGGGACGGATCTGTTCGGTGAGCAGGCGGTATTGTGTGGCGGCGTGAGCGCACTTGTAAAAGCGGGCTTTGAAACATTGACTGAAGCAGGTTATGCTCCTGAGATGGCATACTTTGAATGCTTGCATGAGCTTAAGCTGATCGTTGACCTGATGTATGAAGGTGGATTGGCAACGATGCGTGATTCCATCAGTAATACAGCGGAATATGGCGATTATGTAACTGGACCACGCGTGGTAACGGAAGATACGAAGAAAGCCATGAAGGATGTATTGACTGACATTCAACAAGGTAAATTTGCTCGTGACTTCATCCTTGAAAATCAATCTGGACGTGCATTCCTGACGGCTACTCGTCGTAATGAAGCTAACCATCCGATTGAAGTGGTGGGCGGACAATTGCGTGAAATGATGCATTGGATCAAAAAGTAATAATCTTTTGTACTATGAACTCGACAACATGAATTATTTATAAATATTAATTACAATGCGGCCCTGCTTATTGCGTGAGCCGCATTGTAATTTAAGGGTCCTATCCTGAGGAGGTGCGTTAGGTTGCGCAAAATATATATATTTGACACAACGTTGAGAGACGGAGAACAGTCACCTGGCGTGAACTTGAATACTCGTGAGAAAGTGGAGATCGCTCATCAGTTGGAGAAGCTGGGAATCGATCGTATGGAGGCTGGATTCCCGGCTGCTTCTCCGGGTGATCTGGCGGCTGTTAATGCAGTAGCAAAAGCTGTAAAAAATTCGACGGTTATTGGCCTTTCACGTGCAAGGGAACAGGATATTGATGCGGTTCGCGAGGCACTCAAGGGAGCTCAGGACCCGTGTATCCATATCTTTTTGGCAACTTCTCCTATTCACCGTCAGCACAAGCTGCGGATGGAGAAGGCACAGGTATTGGAAACCGCTCGTGCTGCCATACGCTATGGGTTGAAATATTTGCCTAAAGTGGAGTTTTCTTTGGAGGATGCAGGTCGTACAGAGCTTGATTTTGTGGTTGAAATGGTCACTATGGCTGTACAAGAAGGGGCTTCTGTCGTCAATATTCCAGATACGGTAGGTTACTTGACACCCTACGAGTATGGAAATATATTCAAACACATTAAGGAAAATGTGGTCGATGTGGAGAAGATTCAATTGAGTGCACATTGCCACAATGACCTGGGAATGGCTACCGCTAATACACTTGCTGCCATTCTGAACGGTGCGGATCAGATTGAGGGAACCATTAACGGTATCGGTGAACGCGCTGGGAACACGGCTATTGAGGAAATCGCTATGGCACTGGAGACGAGACAGGAATTTTTTCAGGCCAAAACGTCTCTGCAATTGTCTGAAATTGCGCGCACGAGCCGTTTGGTTAGCCGTTTGACGGGGATGGTAGTGCCGGGCAACAAGGCGATTGTTGGAGCCAATGCTTTTGCGCACGAATCAGGTATTCATCAAGACGGTATGCTGAAAGAGAAAACGACCTATGAAATCATGACACCAGAAAGTATCGGTCTGAAAGAAAGCAAACTGGTACTCGGTAAGCACTCAGGTCGTCATGCTTTCCGTGAGCGTTTGATCGAGTTGGGCTACGAATTGAACGAAGAAGATCTGAATCGCGCTTTTGGGCAGTTCAAGGATTTGGCTGATAAGAAGAAGGAAGTTTCGGACGATGATATTTTGGCATTGCTGGAAGAAAAATTGGCCGATGCACCTGAAGTTTTCAAGCTGGAAACCATCTTTGTTACCTATGGGAACAAGGCTACGCCTTCCGCACAAGTGCGTCTGGTTAACGATGAAGGTCAGGTTATCGAGACAGAAGCTGAAGGAAATGGTTCAGTCGATGCGATCTATAATGCGATTGACCAAGCCAGCAGCGAGAGCGTTGTACTTTCAGATTACTCCATCAAGTCTGTTACCCATGGTAAGGACGCTCTGGGTGAAGTCCATGTAGTACTGACGCAAAACGGACTGTCTGTACAGGGACGCGGGGTAAGCACCGATATTCTGGAAGCAAGTGCTCGGGCTTACGTGGATGCGCTGAATGGTTTGATCGACAAGCGTAAAAACTACAGTAATCGCGTAGATTATAAATCTTAATTTTATGTAGACTTAAGAGTTGGATATATACAGGATCGGGTGTTTCCGGTCCTGTTTTCTTTTTCTCTGATGAAAAAACAAGCTTATAGGCTGTGCCTATTGAATTGATAGATTCTATATCTTGGTCAAAGC
>NZ_WUDQ01000175.1:0-6927 GCF_009827695.1 Paenibacillus sp. OT2-17
TACAGTTCTCCGAGCTGTGCCAGCGAAAACCCGTCAGTCATGGATGCCGCCTTCTGTGTACCTGTTTCCCCTGCAAAAACAAGGAAGTTGCGCAGCTTGAGATACGCCAGTCGCAGCGCTTCGTCAGGCAAACTGATTTCATAAGCCCGGTCGAAACGCCCTGCCCGG
Organism: Paenibacillus sp. OT2-17; assembly: GCF_009827695.1. Lineage (NCBI taxonomy): Bacteria > Bacillati > Bacillota > Bacilli > Caryophanales > Paenibacillaceae > Paenibacillus > Paenibacillus sp. OT2-17. The sequence continues at coordinate 169 of NZ_WUDQ01000175.1, forward strand.
TTCATCAGACCTGGGTCGATTTTTTCGGGATAATTGGTCGTTCCGATCAGGAAGATGCCCTCCTTGGATGTAGCACCGTCGAGGGTATTCAGGAAAAAAGAACGCACCTCCTGAGGCATGGAATCAATGTCCTCAATAACCAGTACCATCGGGGCCAGGCGAGTAGCCGCCTCGAACACCTCTTTGACCGATTCACTGGTTGTATACTCCGTAATTTGCCAGTAGGCTGCCGGACCCGGTACACTGCTGGCAATTGATTTTACAAGTGTTGTTTTACCGTTGCCCGGATGGCCGTATAGCAGAATACCACGCTTGTAAGGAATGTTATAAGTCTGATAGAAGGTACGATCCGCTTCAAAAAACTGATCAAGTGATCGGAAAATATCCCGTTTGATTTCCGCTTTCAAAATCACGTCATCCCGCGTAATTGCGCGGGTTATCGGCTCTGCCTGCCGAGAAAGTCCACGGCTTGTGTCGGTAAAAACGGTGACACGCTTCATATTCTGCTTACGTTCACGACCGCGTACTCCCGCGAGGAAGCCTTGCAGCTCTTGGTCGCCTATCGCAAATACGTAATCTTCATTGTACACGCCATTCTCACGGAAAAAGGGAACTCGCGCCAGCGCGATGCCCCACTTGGGATAGGCGAATACATTATTACGCATCGACAGATGCACGCCATATTCAGGAGTCGGCCCGTCATCGTCATACTGGATGGTGCGTTCCTCCAGACGATCGAAGACCCGTGCTACATGCTCCAGATCGGGACTGCCTGCACGAATGTCCTCCTCCAGTAAATCCCAATACTCAATATTGGGATCATCGCTGGCATACAGCACGTATTTTACGCCGTAGCGGTTATAGAGTGCTTCACTGATACCGTCGATCAGACGGGCATAAGCGGCATAACCGGTAATGCGCCCATCTGTACGTTCATCAAATTCGTAAATAGCTGGGATGTCTATACTCAAATTATTTGGCTCCTTTCAGGGCGGCTAGCGGCTTGCATTTGGCTACAACTGCTGCGAGTCCTGCCCCGGTGACACTTTCGATAATATCATCTACATTTTTGTAGGCCTGTGGAGACTCGTCGATAATGCTTTCCAGCGATGCCTGATTGACCACAATTTCGTCGTCTGTCCCTACACCCAGGGCCCCTGCAAAATCGTCCACACTGACGAGTCGTTTGGTCGCAGAACGCGAACGAATACGGCCTGCTCCATGACAAATGGAGTGGAAGTTATCCTGACCGCCCGGTAAACCTACCATAATATAAGAGGCTGTCCCCATAGAGCCGGGGATCAGGGCCGGATGCCCTGTCGCCTGATAAGGCCGCGGATTGTCAGGGTGTCCTGCTGGAAGAGCACGCGTAGCACCTTTACGATGCACAAACACGCTGCCGTGATCCGGATGGGATTCCTCCCAAGCATAATTGTGCATTAGATCGTACAAAGTACGCAACTCGCACTTTGTACCAAAGACATCGCGGAAGGCTTCACGCACCGAGTATGCGATGAGATGTCGGTTCACCACGGCATAATTTAGCGCCGAATACATCATATCGACATAATGTGCAGCCTCGGGATGGTCCAGCGGTGCGAATACCAGTCTCGGGTCAGAGGTACCGAGTCCGAGACGGCTCATCGTCTTGGCAATAGCAGATGAACTGGCCTGGCTGACTGCTCCACCCCAAGCCCGCGATCCAGAATGAATCATCACAGCCACCTGACCGTCGAACATACCCCACGCTTCAGCTGTTTCGCGGTTTTCCTCCGCGATTTCAATCGCCTGAATTTCGACGAAATGATTGCCCCCACCCAGTGTGCCGAGCTGTCGGTGAGCCCGATGCCATGTACGGTCTTCGACAAGATTCAGCACCTCCTCGTCAAAGGAGAACTTACTGTGCTCTACATGGGTGAGTGAGGTGGATTTCTTAGGAGTGTAGCTGTCCGGAATATATTTGTTGGGTAAGCCGTGTAGACCCTTGCGTACAATATGCTCCAGTCGGATATCCGAATAATGCCCGCGCTGGTGGGCTTCCATGGGCAAGTATTTGTCGATGGTTTTGACCAGCTTGCGGCGCAGCTTGGTTTCCTTCAAAGCATCCTTGTGCAAATTGGTCAGGTGTACGCGCATGCCGCAGCCAATATCACTGCCAACGATGGAGGGAGATACATAGCCGTCCTCCATTCCCCATACAGCAGTCGTACCGATGCAGGTTCCGACGCCTACATGTACATCTGGTGTGTATCCCATATAGCGGATACCTGGAATTTGTAAATTGTTATTAGCCATCTCGAACACCTTGTAATCTAGTGAGGAGAACAGTTGCTGAGAAGCATATACGGTCAGATCACCTGCCGGAAGCTTCATCAGATGGCTGTATGGTCCTTCATGCAAGGACGAGTCGGTTGTATGTTGTATATTCATATAAATGGGTAGTTCCCTTCTTCATGTAAATTCATAAATACTTGCATAAAAAGATTTAAAAAACAAAAAAAACCGCAGACTTGTCGTCTACGGCTTCCTGCACCGAAAGTGTCATTACATTTTATGATCAACACATCATAAATACGTAAAATAACCTGTTCTTCCAATAGCATAAAAAAATAAAAAAGCCTGGCTAATCACGCCGTCAGACAGCGTGATATCACCCATCATGTCGCCCGAACGGGGCCGATGAGACGAAAACTCAAATATGTGGTTGTATCATGCTGTCTGTCTGTCGTTATCATATAAAGCTCGGTCATGTCTGTCGGCCCCCTTTTCTTAAAGTTAATTGCTATGTTAATGGAAACCTGTGGAAGCTGTCAACCCCTGAAAGATAGAAGTGTGGGAGAATGTGACTTTACTCATGGTGAAGTGTGAGTAACATCATAGTTCAATTGGCCTAAAGCTGTTATTGTACTGAATATTCAAATATTCAGATATTGTTGATCGTTTATTGGACAATTCTGTGAGGGGGACGGAGCAGGCATGGAAGGAGATCTCCAGAAATTTAAGGCCGACTTTTTCAAAGCATTGGCTCACCCTCTGCGCATCCGCATTTTGGAGGTGCTGAGTGAAGGAGAACGGAATGTGAACGAGCTGCAGACTGCGCTCGGTTCCGAAGGTTCTGCCGTATCGCAGCAATTGGCCGTTTTACGGGCCAAAAATTTGGTGAACAGCTTCAAGGAAGGTACATCGGTTGTGTATTCACTACGTGATCCGCTTTTGACGGAGCTGCTTGCGGTGGCGCGGCGGATTTTTGACAATCATTTGGTCGAAGCTATCTCGTTGCTGGAAGGTATACGTAACGAGAAGTAATGCTATTACAGAAAAGAAGGGTTATAGGAATGAAGTGGATAGGAAGGTTCGAAGGCTATAACGCAGGGGCTTTGCGAAAGGATCTAATTTCCGGAAGTATTGTAGCGATTGTGGCGATTCCGCTCGGTATGGCGTTCGCCATTGCATCAGGAGTAAAGCCGGAATATGGGCTGTATACGACCATTGTTGCGGGGATTTTGGTTTCGCTGCTGGGAGGGTCCAAATTCCAGATCGGAGGACCTACTGGTGCATTTATTCCGATTTTGCTGGCTATTGTCATGCAATACGGTTATGAGAACCTACTCATAGCCGGTTTTATGGCGGGCATTATGCTCATTTTAATGGGTGTGCTAAGGCTGGGGGCACTGATTAAGTTTATTCCCAAGCCAGTAACAATTGGCTTTACAGCCGGAATTGCCGTGACGATATTCAGCGGTCAGATTGCTAACTTTCTCGGCTTGCGCGGGGTAGAGAGGCATGAAACTTTTCTGCCTTCCATGGCAGAGCTCATCCATCGACTTCCTTCACTGAATGTATACAGTATCCTGACGGCTTGTATCTGTCTTGCCGCGCTTATTTTGGTGCCTAAAAAATGGCCTAAGATACCCGGCTCACTGGTTGGCCTACTCTTGTCAACGCTGGTGGCAGCTTTACTTTTTCCAGGGCAGGTGGCTACCATTGGATCTGCGTATGGCGCAATTCCAGCATCTTTACCTGAGCTACATATTCCTGTGATGACGTGGGATTTGATCGTGAAACTCTTGCCGCCAGCACTTGTTATTGCAATGCTGGGAGCTATTGAATCTCTGCTTTCAGCGGTGGTAGCTGACGGTATGACGGGAGCTCGGCATAACAGCAATCGTGAACTGGTTGGACAAGGGATTGCTAATTTGCTGACACCGCTGTTCGGCGGTATTCCTGCGACAGGTGCAATTGCCCGCACCGCCACAAATATCCGTAACGGTGCTGTTTCTCCTATGTCAGGCATCGTACATGGGTTCGTGGTGCTCCTCATTCTGGTGCTTTTCGCACCTTATGCATCTAATATTCCGTTGGCCAGTATGGCTCCGGTGCTGATGGTAGTAGCGTGGAATATGAGTGAGCGCAAGCATTTTGCGCACATTCTCAAAACGCGGACAGCGGATTCTATTGTACTGGTTGTCACCTTTTTGCTGACGGTTTTTACGACGTTGACAACGGCTGTGGAGGTAGGTTTAATTCTGGCAGTTGTATTGTTTGTTAAACGTATGAGCAGTACACTTTCAGTAGATAAGGTACTTCCTGATCCTTCTGTAAAACATGAAAAAGTAGGAGCCCATATGGTCACAGATCAGCATGATTGTCCACAGGTGGCTATTTACAATGTGGAAGGCCCTTTATTTTTCGGTGCAGCCTCGGTATTGGAAAATTCAGGTGTGGGAGGTCGGACTGACCACCTACAAGGGATTTTGTTGTTGCGTATGGGGAAGGTCCCTTTTATGGATATGACGGGAGAAGGTAACTTTACCGCATTAATTCAGAAATTCCGGCAGTCTGGCGGGACGGTGCTTGTTTCCGGACTCCAGCCTCAACCGCTGGCATTACTACAGAAAACCGGATGCTACGACATGATTGGACAAAAGCATTTTTTCGAACATACAGGAGAGGCCCTTACGGCTGCCCTTGCGCTGGTGAATCAGGATCATTGCTGTGGATGCAGGCAAATGGCTTTCCGAGAATGTACGAGTCTGTGCCGCAGATCGCAGCAAGCCAAATCTTCCTTTCCAGATGGAGCCGTTTCGGTTCCCATACCTGTAAATAGCGGCAGATAACACTCTTTATATTTGTTGCGGAATGCCGAAAAATCTCTTCTAATCTCCGAAACCAAGTGCACAATGAAGACTTGCATTTGCTTCGAAAATGGAAGAGATTTTTCTCTTCTTAAAGAAAAAAAGGAATAAAATTCAAAAAAATGCTTGAATATCTGATTTTATGACACTATACTAGATTCAAAAGATACCATATGTTTCATTCTTTTGTTTTAAATTGTATTTTAATACTTACTTATCAACCTCCTCGATCACTTCTAGTTTCTTACCCTACCTTTTTCTTCATTTTTTTCACTTACTATTTTCAAACTTGTTCACCTGTTCCTACCCGATGCTCGTTCTTTGCGGTCTGCACCAAGGGTTATTCACCTCAGAATGATGACCTATGGATTTCACCCCAGCGGAATCTATATTTTTTAAAGGAGGTGAGTACCAGAGGCTATTTTGTGAGCTTTTGACGTAGCTACTCGGAGGCTGTCCTTGAGAATTAAAAAACCAAGTAAAGGGAGATGGAAAGTATTGATTAAGTCGAAAAATATCAAAAAGACGCTGTCGGTCAGTTTTACCGCTCTTCTTGCTTTTTCTCTAATTTCTCCGGTATATGGAGATTCCAGCACAACCACCTCAGCAGGAGGATCAACCATTTCCGCCAAGGTTTCAGCCAAGCTGAACCAACAATTCAGTGCCAGTGAGTATGTCACCTATCTGGTTAAATTGAAGGATCAGGTGGATACGGAGTCAGTTGCCAAGCATGCTTTCCAAAAGGCCTCTGCAGAGCAAATTTCACCCGCTGCTGCTAAGCTTTCTGTACGTACAACGGTTGTGAACTCTCTCATGGATACAGCAGAAAAAACGCAACAATCCGTGGAAGAATACTTAAAGAAGGAAGCCAATAACGGAAACGTCAAAAAATACAAGAGTTACTTTATCGTGAACGCATTTGCGGTAACCAGCACCAAAGAGGTCATGGATAATCTCGCCACACTTCCTGAGATCGACAAAATTTTACCGGATGAAAAGCGGGAACTGCAAAAGGTAGAAATAGATAAGGATGCCCAGCCCGTAGTTGAGGAATCTACAGCTGACCAAGCGGTTGCAGATCAAGCCGCTGTAGATACGGCTGTGACGGAAGAGAATGCGCAAAAATCGGTGGAAGAATCCGTGTATAAGGATGCGGTAACGCCAAGCCGTGTCGAGTGGAATATTTCTAAAATCAAAGCACCACAGGTTTGGGCCAAAGGCATTGACGGCAAAGGCATTGTTGTCGCCAATCTGGATACAGGCGTTGAATATACTCACCCGGCACTGAAAAGAAAATGGCGTGGTCTGAACGCTTCCGGCCAGGTCGTTAATCCAGAACTGAGCTGGTATGATGCGGTTAATGGAGCATCGCTGCCAACTGATTCAAATGGACATGGTACACATACGATGGGGACGAGCGTTGGCTCGGACAGCAACGGTACGAATGAAATCGGTGTTGCTCCCGGCGCCAAATGGATTGCGGTTCGAGTATTCAATCCAGATACCACCGACTCCATCTTACTGGACGGTGGACAGTGGATTCTTGCTCCTGTAGATAAAAACGGTAAAAAGCACCCTGAGCTTGCACCGGATGTGGTGAATAACTCTTGGGGCGGTGGACCTG
>NZ_WUDQ01000176.1:0-6917 GCF_009827695.1 Paenibacillus sp. OT2-17
ATACACACGGAACAGGATGCACCTTCTCAGCAGCGATTACCGCGGAATTAGGGAAAGGGATGTCTGTACCGGAGGCTATCTCGAATGGCAAAGCCTTCATCCAGGCAGCGATTGAGGAACCTTTGCAGCTTGGACAAGGACATGGACCCACCAATCATTGGGCCTTCCGCCGTCGTCAGGAGATGCTGCTATGAACGGCAGAATGTTGTCAGAGGTGGTGCGCCGCCAGCTACAGATGTACCTGGTGCTTGGAAGCGTGAATTGCCTCGCGGAACCAGGCTGGGTCGTGCAAGAGGCTCTGGCTGGCGGCGCAACCATGGTCCAGTTCCGGGAAAAGGGTCTTGGCGCATTAACGGGCGTTCCTATGTTCGAACTTGCGTGCCAGCTACAGGAACTGTGCCGTCACGCTGGTGTCCCCTTCATCATCAATGACGATGTGGAGCTAGCTCTTGAAATCGACGCCGACGGTGTTCACATCGGTCAAGACGATGAATCCGCCGAATCCGTCCGCGAGCGAATCGGAAATCGAATTTTAGGCGTCTCTGCCCATACCATTGAGGAAGCACGTCGAGCCATCCTGCAAGGTGCTGATTATCTCGGCGTCGGACCCATCTATCCCACCATCTCGAAAGATGATGCCCATGCCGTACAGGGACCGGCAATTTTATATGAGATGCGTAAAGCGGGAATTGATGTGCCGATTGTTGGGATCGGAGGTATTACAGTGGACCGTGTTGAGGAAGTCGCACGTGCAGGTGCAGATGGTGTGGCGGTGATTTCAGCCGTGACACAGTCAGAACAGGTTAGAGGTGCGGTCAAGGAATTAAAGGAAAATATGGTATCATTTCTCAATGATCCGATCTACATGTTTGATAATGATTCAACAGATCATCCAGCTTTTTAGATTGTTCTATTACTTTGGGATGTGTTAAAAATCCATACTTTTTCTGGACCTGGTACAGTTTCTTCCTAGCTCGTTCGACACAAAGTAAAGTCACACCTTGGTTCATCAGCATGATCCCTCCTATATGTCATATTTTATGACAAAAAGACGTTTTTTGGATTTTCGAATGATGCGCCTAACAAAAAAAGAACATCCCAAAAGTTTGCATAAACAAAGATGCCCCTAAATCCACGTTAAAAGAGCCTCCGTTTCCACTAATTAAGTGGAACAGAGGCCCTTTTCATAAAAAGATCCAATGAATACAGAGCATACATGCCAATTCTGACCTAGAGATTAACCTTATTTTGTTGGCTCTCTAATAGTCGCTGAACTCCCCAAACTTGAACTAGTCGGTGAGAATTGTCTTTGTTTCTAGTCGTTTAAGCACCTCCAATTTGTACGTGAGGCGTTATTCTTTGATTTTGGTTATGCGACTGAACAGGCATTGCTAAAATAAACAAGAAGCTAGCTGCGATGACCAGCAGAATCATTTTTTTCAACATTGTCTAACCACACCTTTTCTAATAGTTTGAAATACTCTTCCCTTGTTTCGGGAAGCGTATGTGCTTGGAAATGTGCAAAAAGTCCTGTACAGTTTATGAAATAAGTCTCATTATTTAGTATATGGGCTTTTACCAATGCATATATTAAGTGTTTAAAGCCATCATTGTACATTCCCCGTCTTAAATAGTAATAAGCCAGTTCGTAACCAAACCATGCAAAATAATCCGGCATCACTTGTTGGGTGTACATATCAGTAGATTGTGATAGCAGAGCAAAAGAATTAATCTCCACTTCAAAACGTGAAAGGACATCATTAATATCTATTGCATATCGGTTAGCAGCTATCATAACGTTCAGCAACTTGGATAGCTTTTCATTCTCGGTAGTGATTGATGTGGATGCAATATATTCAACATAATGAGGAAGCACATTCGTATCTCCAGATAGGAGTTTATTTACATAAGTATTACCTTCTGCCCAATGCTTGAACAAGTTGACCCAGTGTTGAGTTTTCTGGTCTGTCTCGATCACCCAATCTAAATCTGCGTAGGCATTTGTAAATTGTAATGCTTGCTGATAATCGCCTTGGGCTTCACAGACACTCGCACACAGTAAATCAGCATAGGTAATGTACACAAACATCGGGCGACTCAGCCTCTGTTCAGACTCCTCCCACTCTCGCTTTTTCTGTTGATGTTTCAAAGAATATTGGATCTCCGCTTTGGCTCTCATTTTTCGAGCAGTTGCATCGAGCTTGTCCCATTCACGCAGAGAACGATACACATTCGCCAAATCTTTTAACGCATCGAGTTGATCTATTTCATTCAGACGTTCGACAAAGGGTTCAAATCGTGTAGCCGCCTTGAGATTTCGGATCTGATTGTTACCCACCTGAATGGTAAACAGACGATACTGACAGATAGCCAAACGTTCAGAATGCTGGTACTTCTCGCCTTCCGCAATCCCTTCGTAGAGCAACAATGCAGCATTGTGCTGACCTTGTGCGAATAATTTTTCTGCTGCATCAAATAACTTTGGGGAATATAGAAGATTGTCCATAATATGTCCCACTACAAGCTGGATAGCATCCAACTTGTCCAGTTCCGCACAGCGAAACAACAACGGCTCAATTCGCCTCCAATCCGGGGAGCGCTCAATGATGTAGTTATCTATGTATAGTTCGTAAAAAAAACCCTCTGGTAGTCCCATAGCCCAAGTGATTCGATCTAGCTGATGTATCGCAACAGGACGATGCTTGGCAATCCAATTATTAAGTGTTCTTTGATGAACACCTGAATGTTCGGCAAATTGTGCCAGCGTCAAATTATTTTCCCCTAAATAATCCTCTAACTTCGCCAAAATCGTAGGTGTATGTCCCAAGTCATAACCACCCTTCATACAAAAAATCCAAATTTTATACTTTCACCTCAAATTATTCACCAATTATTAACATGTGTCAACATTTTTCTTCCATTATTCCTACTATATAAACTTGAATATGGTAATTAATAACCACTAACATGAAGTCCCTTTTGGAATTAGGTGGTCGCTCGTTCTACTAATTTGAATTCCAGATGATGTATCGTTTCATCCATCCCTTCAAGGGCATTGCAAATCATAATGAACGCATTCTCCGCTTGTTTGTCTATCGGGTAATGAATCGTTGTTAAATCAAGCAAATGCGATATTTCGGTGTTATCAAAGCCTACTACTGCAAAATCCCTTGGTACAGAAACACCGAGTCTCCGTGCTTCAGTCAAAAGACCTGCTGCCAAATAATCAGTAGAACAGGCAAAGGCATCCGGTCTATCTGTTTGTTCTCGTTCTGCCCACCAATGAGCTATTTGTTCACCAGCTTCTATTGAATTTAAATCATAAAAATGCGGGAAGGCCTCAGCATCCAAATCATATTTTTCGCAAAAGTCATGATAAGCTCGAATGCGTTCTTTTGTGTTCAACCCCCGCATGTTGCCGTACACATTCACAATTTTCCGATATCCTCGGGCGTACAAATGTTCCAACGCCATCGTATAGCCCTGATACTGATCCATAAATACAGACGGGATTGCCTCAATGTTTACACGCTGCCAGGTCACAATCGGACCATATTTTGTATAGTGCTCAATCACACTCCACTCATTAACACGAATCATACAGACCAAGGCGTCCAGTTGCTTTCTCCGCAACATTTCCAGCGCTTCAAGTTCTCGCCCCTTCTCCCCATTCGTAATAAACAGTGCTATATTAAAGCCATGCTCCTGGGCATACATTGTAAATCCACGCACAAATAAACCCAATGAATCATTAAAAGAAAGTGAAATAATCCCTATGAGCTTGGTCATGCCTTTTTTTAAAGATACCGCATTTAGATTAGGAACATAATCCAGTCGGTCTATGACCTCCTGCACACGCTGTCTTGTCGGTTCACTTACATACGGATGGTTGTTAATGACACGGGACACCGTAGCCGAGGATACGCCCGCCAGCTTTGCAATTTCATGAATATTCGCCATTTTTCTCACCTCGTTCTTTCTATTTTAGCATGTTCGTGTTTAGCATGTTCGTAGTGCCCGCCCTATAATTGTCACCTTCCCAAAATAAGTTTTTTAAAAGCGCTTGACCTGTAATGCATTACAGGGATTACAGTGAATTTGTGCTTAAGAAAGCGGTTAAAAAAACATACTTAGGAGGCACTAACCATGAAAAAAGGCATAAAGATTGCAACCATTGGCGGAGGTTCCAGTTATACACCAGAATTAGTAGAAGGCTTCATCAAACGTTATGCAGAGCTTCCCATTCGGGAATTGTGGCTGGTAGATATTGAGGCAGGACGTGAAAAACTGGAGATTGTAGGTGCCATGGCCAAACGGATGGTGAAGGCCGCAGGCATTGATTGTGAGGTACATTTGACACTGGATCGTCGGGAAGCGTTGAAGGACGCCGATTTTGTAACGACCCAATTTCGGGTAGGCTTGCTGGAAGCCCGGATTAAGGATGAAAGTATTCCGTTAAAACATGGCATGATCGGTCAGGAGACCAATGGTGCCGGCGGAATGTTCAAAGCGTTTCGCACCATACCCGTTATCCTCAATATCGTCGAAGATATGAAAGAACTGTGTCCGAATGCATGGTTGATTAATTTTACCAACCCTGCGGGTATGGTCACCGAAGCTGTGCTTCGTTATGGTCAGTGGGATAAAGTCATCGGATTATGTAATGTTCCAATCGGCGCGATCAAGAGTGCATCAGCTGTGCTGGACAAACCGGAAGAAGAGCTGTTCTTTAAATTTGCAGGGATTAACCACCTTCATTGGCACAAAGTTTATGACAAAACAGGGGCCGAATTAACAGAGCAAGTCATTGAAGGACTGTACGCTCCTGGCGCAAAACCGGAGAAGGTCGTTGAAAATATTAGAAACATGCGCTTCCTGTATGATCAAGTTCGTCAATTGAAAATGTTGCCTTGTCCTTACCATCGGTATTACTATATGACGGATAACATGCTCAAGGAAGAATTAGAGGAAGCCAAAAACGAAGGAACTCGGGGCCAAGTCGTCAAACGTCTGGAAGATAGTCTGTTTGAATTGTATAAAGATCCGAATCTGGATTACAAACCAGAGGAACTATCCAAACGCGGCGGTGCGCATTACAGCGATGCAGCCTGTGAGATCATTAATTCCATTTATAACAACAAAGGCACATTGATGGTGGTTAGTACACGTAACAATGGTGCGATTGATGATGTTCCTTATGATAGCGCCATCGAAGTGACCAGTGTCATTCGCGCCCATGGCGCCGAACCTGTCAACTTTGGCAAATTCCCACCTGCACAGCGGGGCTTGCTGCAAGTGATGAAGGCAATGGAAGAGCTGACGATTGAAGCGGCGGTCACCGGTGACTATGCAACAGCACTGCAAGCCTTCACCCTGAATCCGCTCGTACCAAGCGGGGACATTGCTCAAACCGTACTGGATGAATTGCTAGAAGCACACAAAGAGCATCTACCTCAATTCTTTGCTCATAAGGAGAAGGCGACGGTATAAAGCTAGCAGCAATCATCCTGCTGGAACACAAAAAAGCTTCCTACATGTAGGAAGCTTTTTGCTATACGTCCCAGGAGTACTTGCTGGGACATTGGTGTTATTGGTTTGTACTTGGCTTGACAATCCGTCATTAAGCTTATTGATAATTTTGTTAGACTTTTTTAAAGTACCATCTCCGTTGAAAAAGCAATAACCGCTTTCCCCGTAATTTGAACTAATACGGGTTTTCCCTGTTCCTTTTTCACATGAACATGCATTGTTCCCTCTCTTTTGATTGCCTCACCTTGTAAAATATCAAAATCAAAAGACTGCTCATTCTCATTTTGCAAAATGTTATAGTGTACCAAATAGGCTCCAAGCGGTCCGTTTGCATTTCCTGTCACCGGGTCTTCAGCTATTCCAATTGCAGGAGCAAACATTCTTCCGTGAACCAATATATCCTCTTGTGGATTTAATGTAAAAACATAATATCCATTACATCCAATATGCTTGCTAATTTCTGTAAGCTTCTGCAAATCAGGTTTCAAACTATGTAGTATTTCATTGGAGTAAATCGGAACCATTACCTTAGAATGACCTGTTGAAGATATTGCAACTGGATATTCCATGCAAATATCTTTACAAGAAATACTTAACGCATTTGCAATCTGACTTCTTATTTCATCATTTAAAGGCTCTGATACAGAAGGTTCTCCCTGTGTCATTACAATAGAATAGTCATCTTCATACTTTATAACATCAACAGGCAATATACCTGCTTTTGTCTTTTGAATAATTCTTCCAGTTTCAGCTTTTCTCTCAATTGAATAAATATAATGCGCTGCTACTGTTGCATGACCACAAATTGGAACCTCTGTTGTTGGAGTAAAAAATCTTACTTCAACATCATAATTTGAAGAATCTGTTTCAAAAATAAATGCAGTTTCCGAATTATTTAATTCTCTTGCAATTCTCTGCATCTGCTCATCTGTAAGTCCATTTGCATTTGGAACAACCCCAGCAGGGTTACCATGAAATCTATTTTTTGTAAATGAGTCTACTTGATATATTCTATATTTTTTCATAATTTCGCCTCTATAAATACTAGTTTGTCTGTCTGTTAAATCTGATATTAACATACTTTTTAGGCAGTTTCACTTAAATTAAAAGATATAATATGGCCCTTTAATAAAAACGAACTGATCCTTATTATAGAATCGCGCTCTTTTATGGAAGATTGTGATTAAACTAAAGCCGCAGTTAGCTGAAATGGTCTTCTCAATCCTTATCTAAAAGTGGAATAAATCTTTTATGATTATAGATACTTTTAGATTCTGCCACGCCTGTTGAATAACCAAAATAAGTAACTCAATTCATGAAACAAGAGGTGCACTGAAGAAGAACGCGCTGAATCTGAATCAGCCATTCAACAGGTAGTTTTGAAGAAG
>NZ_WUDQ01000177.1:0-6889 GCF_009827695.1 Paenibacillus sp. OT2-17
GAATACCCAGGCCCGGCAACACCAGTAACTGAAAGTCCAAAATCGCTGTCCATGATCATTCTCGCCTGCTCTGCAAGCACAAGGGCTACTTCCTTACTCACTGCACCTGGCGCTTGATCCCCTTCCAAATAATCATAAGGCACGTTGAGTAATTTCATCTTCATTTCATTGGAATAGAACACGATGCCACCTTGAAACATAAAAGCACTGCCAGGTATAGAAGTGATGTGTTCCATCAGCATTCCACCTGTACAGCTTTCTGCCGCACTCACAGTGAGCCCGCGTTTGGCCATTAGATCTACGATAACCTTCTCCAGCGTAACATCTTCACTTGCATACATATATTCCGAAAGACGCTGCTGAATTTCTACTTCCGTAGCCGTCAGCTTAATTAGTGCTTCACTTTCGCTGGCCGCCTTGGTGGATATACGGATCGTGACTTCCCCTTCCTTGGCATAAGGAGCAATCGTGGGGTCTGTCTGGGATTGGATCAGATCTAACAAATGGGTTTCAAGAGCTGACTCACCTATCCCTGCAAATTTTAGCATTTTTGAATAAATTGGCATTTCCTCACCGCTCAATGCCTGCTGAAGCAACCAAGGTTTCGCTTGGTTTGCAAACATGGGTTTGAGTTCCTTAGGCGGTCCAGGCAAAACTACATAAAATTTACCGTCCTGTGCAATTGCGTCGCCCACAGCTAGCCCTGTCTCATTTTCAAGCGGAGTAGCGCCTTCAATAGAAAGCGCCTGCCGGCGGTTATTCTCGGTCATTTCTACCCCACGGTTACGGAAAAACTGATCTAGCTTGTCCATTGTAAGACGATCTATGTGCAATTTTCGCCCCAATACAGACGCTATCGCATCTTTCGTCAAATCATCCTGAGTCGGTCCCAGACCACCGGAAAACAAAATAATATCCGCACGCTTCTGAGCAATTCTTATCGCTTCCTGAAGCCGATCTATGTTATCGCCAACTACAGTCTGAAAATATACATCGATTCCGATTGTAGCCAACTCCTGTGACAAATATTGAGCATTTGTATTCACTATTTGTCCGAGCAATAACTCTGTACCTACTGCAATTATTTCAGCTTTCATCAATTCTTCCTCCTGTACTGCGAATATTATGGGAATTATGTAAAGAAACAGCAATAAGTTTAGTCCCTATTGCTGTTTCCATAAAATTTATCCTGTTAAACTTTGGAGGAGCTCAGCAAGTGGATATTTTTCACAAAATAATCAATACCCGAATAAATGGTGATCAACACCGCTGCCCATATCGCTATTAAATCAAACGGGATACCAAGAAAAACAAACGGGAAATTATTAATGAGCAACGCTACAATAGCAACGATCTGGATGATCGTCTTCAATTTGCCCCAATTGCTTGCAGCAACCACAGAACCATCCAGTAAGGCAATCTGACGCAGACCCGTAACCGCAAACTCACGGCTAACAATCACAACGACAATCCACGAATCAATTTTCCCCATTTCTACCAAGGAAACCAAAATGGCGGTTACCAAAAGCTTATCAGCAAGGGGGTCCAACAGCTTGCCCAAATTGGTGACCATATTATTTTTACGTGCCAAATATCCGTCAAGACCATCCGTGCTGGCTGCTACAAGGAAAATGATAGCCGCAATCAGCTGATTATACGGCAGCTTGAAAGCTCCGATCTCAATCGGCGGCGGATAAAAATCAAAGTCCACCAGCAAAGCCAGCATCATCACCGGAATAAGGCAAATCCGCGTTATTGTAATTCTGTTGGGTAAATTCACAACACACTCTCCCCTGATTATCGTACTTGATTACAAATGGCAGTTTTCGGATTAAATTCAATCCTATGTAAATCGCTATCAACGAGCGCTATACACCTAAATTGTCTGCATTTTCGTTACAAGTATAATATGGCGCAAAACGCATGTCAAAATAACCTGCCGCACATCAAGCAACGTTTTTTCCTACAAAATGTATGAGGGAAAACGGCTTTATTTCATGTTTGTAAATTGAAGCTCCAATGGCAAATCAGCTTTACGCAGCAATTGAATGATCGCCTGTAAATCATCCCTGTTTTTTCCGGTCACTCGGATTTGATCACCTTGAATCTGACTTTTAACTTTTAGCTTGGAGTCCCGAATAAGAATGTTAATTTTCTTGGCATTATCCTGATCAATTCCCTGCTTAAGCGAAAGACGCTGACGCACTGAACCTAAAGAGGCGGGTTCCAATTTGCCATACTCCACATTTTTAAGGGACAGACCTCGTTTGGCCATTTTAGATTGCAAAATATCAATCACCGCATTCAGCTTGTATTCGTCTTCCGATGCAATCGTAAGAGCTTCTTTCTCAAGCTTAAGGCTACTTTTGCTACCCTTGAAATCAAATCGAGTTTCAATTTCACGCTCCGTCTGATGAACCGCATTTGTTAACTCCTGCATATCCATTTTGGAGACGATATCAAATGAATTTTCTGAAGCCATCGTTTCACTTTCCTTTCACAACAAAGTTCAATATCTAATTATAGGCTAGTCATTTACAAAAATCCAATAATCCGTTGACTAAAAAGGCGTTCTTGCCAGTTTTCCTGACAAAAACGCCTTTATTTCATTTACGGTCAAAATATCTAATTATGGCTTCGTGTTGGAGTTCGGAACATATCCAAAAGTCCAAGCACAATGTGAGCAAGACCAAAGCCCAGTATGCCATAGCCCCATGCATTCGGTGTCAGATAATAGCCCAGTAAACTGACAATTATACCGAGCCCAGTCACAATCCAGCTGACGGTCATAACGTATACACCTCACTTTGCGGAAAATGGAATGACTGCCTTTCCAGGAATTACAGTCATTAGTATTTCCTCGCACCAAGGCGTTTATTCACCATCAGTAGTTGTAGAATCTGTACTACTTTGTGCTGAATCCGTACTGCTACCTGTCGTAGAATCTGTAGGTGAACCCGTCACCCCTGCACTCGTTCCGGTCGAAGAAGCTTCTCCTTGCTGGATCAGTACACGAGTAGTCGATTTATTATCTGTTATCGGTTGACCTGCTACGGAAATATCTGTGGCAGAAGACCGTCCTGATTTGATATATAAACCTTCTGGACCAATATCGAATGACATGGCATCTCCACTTTTAGTCATACCATAACTCAGCTTTTCTCCACGGGAATTTTCTCCCTTGTACACTTCAAGCCAGCTTTCGCCCGTCGCTTTAATATCAACCTTGACCGCGGCTCCCGTTGAACTGGAAACTTTAAAAATCGTCGTCTTGCCTTGCTTGCCGTCCTGTGCCACAGTTACACCTTGTTGTGGCGTAGTCGTATCCGGCTGCTGTCCAGTATCTGGAGTAGTAGCACCCGTACTCCCCGTACCACCGGGCTGACTTTGGCCGGTTTGTCCCGCATCAGGAGTCTGCCCACCAGCACCATTTGGAGCCGTCGTTTGACCATTGTTCGGCTGTGTCGTAGTGGTATCAGCAGTAGACGTGCTTGGTGTGGTGCTTGGTGTTGTACTTGGTGTTGTACTTGGTGTTGTACTTGGTGTGGTGCTTGGTGTTGTAATCGGCGTTGTGTTTTCTGCTGTTTTTGGAGTTGAATGGTTGTTGCTCACCCAATAAGCATAAATAACCCCAACAATGAGAACTAGAAAAAGCCACATTAACGCTGTAGGCAACCATTTAAGATTACCAATCGTGGCGGGACGGCTGGAGCGTTTCTGTGTAACAGGCTCCATGACTGCTTCCGGCTCAGGTTCAGGCACATTGCTTTGATGCCCTTCCAGAATCTCATCGGGGTTCAACCCGACCGTTTCAGCGTATGTTTTAATAAAAGCTCTGACATAAAAGCTTCCCGGCAGCACTTTGTAATCGCCCGTCTCAATGGCTTCCAGATAACGTTTGCGTATCTTCGTCATTTCCTGAACATCGTCAAGGCTCAATCCTTTTTGCAGCCGGGCCTCCTTTAATTGCTGACCCAGTTCTGACATGTCATCATCTCCTTGTGTAATTACGCTTATTTAAAGATCTTCTGTATAACTGGCTGTAAAGGTATCATAAATAATTTCCTCAGCCGGATTATTGCGAAGCTCAATAATGATATTGAAATCGTCAAAGCTGTATCCTGATTCACGTACAAATACATCAGGATGCTCAATCACTTTAGTACTTGGCATACTCATGATTTCCTGAAGCAGATGATAATGTCTTTCATTTGACCGAATTGTACTCACAATACCATCAATAATAAACACATTGTTTGGGTTCATTTCTTCTTCAGAGAGCTGACTGCGCACCGTCTGTCGTAGTAACGTTGAAGACACAAAAGTCCAACGCTTCATTGCGCATACACTACTGGCAATAATGGATTCCGTTTTGCCCACACGCGGCATCCCGCGAAGACCGATCACCTGATTGCCGTCCCTCTTTAATACTTCACCCAAAAAATCGACCAGCAACCCAAGCTCATCGCGTGTAAAGCGAAATGTTTTACGATCATCCGAATCCCGATCGATGTAACGGCCGTGTCTTACTGCCAATATATCAACCAGTCTCGGAGCACGTAAGGCCGTGACTGTAATGTTGCTCGCTTTTTTTAACGTGTCTCCGAGAATGCGTATCTTCTCGTCATCGTCCGTTTCAAGCAACATCCCCCGTCTTTCGCCTTCAACACCGTTGATCGTCAGTATATTAACCCCCAGAATACCAAGCATGGAAGCAATGTCTCCCAGCAGTCCGGGTCGATTTTTATGTATCTTGTACTCCATGTACCACTGTTTCGTTTCTTCCGTCACGTTAGCACCTCATTCACATTCAAACCGTCAACAACTCCAAATCAAAGCATTATTGTATCATAAAATAACATCTTTCGACAAAACCAATTATTGAAATTTGATAGGCTGCATTGTGTTGTAAGCCTCAATCACGTTTATGATATATAAATTACAATGGAATTACAAGAACAGCTCTGTAACCATTACAGAAAAGCCCCCAAAAGGGAGCTTTTCGTGTTGGTTCCTACTTATGCGTTGCTCTTGGCCAATTTAACCATTAGCCGGGCGATGGTGTGACGCTCGTCCTCATCGGCAACTCCCCACAGTTCTTTCAGTGCGCGGTTGGAGTGGTTGGCTGGATCGACCTTCTCATCCAGAAAATCACCAATTTCATAAGCAAGCTCTGAAATGGTATCTTGGCTGATTCCCAGCTTCTCCGCTTGCTCTACACGCTGACCGAGGAACTTTTTCCAAACATCAAAATTCTGAACAACTGTTGACATACTTAAATCCTCCTTAGATGATTCAGATTTAAAATCAACAGTTGTAATATGCTCTTCTCAGACGCTTACTATACTGGTGGATTCCTCCAAGCGCTATTTCCCTTAAGGCACCCATCCTCCGTTAGGACTTATGACCTGGCCATTAATATAACCTGACTCAGGAAGCGCAAGAAAATAAACTAGGGACGATATTTCATCAGGTCGAGCCAATCGTCCAGCAGGAATTTCTTCTTCCAAACTGGTAATTTCGCCTTCATCCAAATGATCCAGCATCGACGTATCCACTGCACCTGGAGCTACAGCATTCACTGTCACCCCGGAAGGTGCTACCTCTTGAGCCAGCGCTTTAGTGAAAGCGTTAATGCCTCCCTTGGTGGTGGAATACAACACCTCGCACGAAGCACCACATATCCCCCACACGGATGAAACATTCACAATGCGGCCATAGCGTTGGGAAATCATATGTGGCATAAAAACCTGCGTGCACAAAAAGGTTCCCTTAACATTGACAGCCATCACTTCGTCCCATTCCTCTTCCGAAACATCTGTCAACAGCCCATAATGAGATAGTCCGGCATTATTCACAAGAATATCCGGCTTCATCCCGTGATTATCCAGCTTTTCACGCATGCGTTCGATCTGCTCCTTGCTCCGCAGATCCGCTGACACGGTCATTACCTTGCCTGAATAAGCCATGCAACGACGGGCAACTTCATTTGCTTTTTCATGGGACTTCATGTAGTGAATGACCACATTCATCCCTACAGCTGCAAAACGCTCAGCAATAGCCGCACCAATTCCGCCACTTGCCCCTGTAATCAGCACGGTTGTATCGCCAATCGCTTTTAGTTCTCCGCCCTCGGTGGTCATCGTTTCCCTCTCCCTGGACATTACGGACTCACCACTAGTGATATTGCGAGTCGATCCCACTGGATATGGTCTTTCAGACGGCGATTTACATCCTCAAGCGTGATACTTTCATAAATCGGAAGCAGTTGGAAAAAATCACTGCCCCGGAAGCGATGTCTTGTAAATTCATGCGCAATATTTTCTGGTGAATTGAGTGTACGCAGATAACCACCGATTTTCTTTTTGCGTGCCCGTTCAAAATGTTCTGCTGCAAAGCCCTGCTTCTGGATGGACTCCACCTCTTCACGTATTCTCGCCAACAGCCGATCCGGGTCTTTGGTATCCCCACCGATTGCAGAGAATGCATATTGCTGCGTGCTATTGTACTCATGACCAAAACTGTCCGAAATCAGATCCTCATCGTAGAGCTTTTGATACAATTGTGTACTGGAGCCAAACAGGAGATCTAGCATCAGCTTGGTTTCCAGATCATGACGGAGCAATTCTTCACCCGTTAGGCCTACTTCAGCCTCCTTAAATCCAAACAGTAGCTTTGGCAGAGAAACGGCCAGCTTTACCTCACGACGTGGTTCTGCAACTGTAGTGGGTTCATCGTCGAAAATCCGCTCGATCTCTCCCTGCGGCTTATAGTCCTTTTTAGCCTGATTGTTACGTACCAGCTCTATTACTTCAGCTGGATCCACTCCGCCCACTACAAAAAGAATCATATTGCTTGGATGGTAGAAAGCTTCATAGAATCAGAAAAT
>NZ_WUDQ01000178.1:0-6820 GCF_009827695.1 Paenibacillus sp. OT2-17
CGCTGGTGCCAAAGCACGCGCAAAAGCAACCCGCTGTCGTTGTCCACCTGACAACTGATGCGGATAACGATGCTCAAAACCTTTGAGCCCCGTTAGTTCGACCAACTCTGTGACCCGTTCCTTGATGCGGGTTTTGGAGCTTTTTTTCACTTTCAGGCCAAAGGCAATATTGTCGTAGACGCTCATGTGCTTGAACAAAGCATAGTTTTGAAATACAAATCCGATTCCACGTTCCTGCGGGGACAGCTCGTTTACCCTTTTTCCATGAAAATGAATTTCTCCCGCATCCGGTTGCTCCAGACCCGCCAAAATGCGAAGAATGGAAGTTTTCCCCCCACCACTTGGACCGAGTAAGCCAATAAGATGGCCCGCCTGAATATCAAAAGATACGTCCTTTACTGCATGAAAATTACCGAAATGCTTGTTTAATCCTCTTACTTCCACATGCATATCCGTACACTTCCTTTCCGCTTCTGGACCTGTTCAGGCACAGCAGCAGCCTTGCTTCCCGCAAAGCACGTACCTCATTTGAAATCATTTAATTATTCCAATGTATATACTATGTTTTTTCTTATGTGATACTTTATCAAAGGAAAGTAATTTTCGTCAACTATATATTATATTAGGAATTAAAAGGGTAAAGTATTAGGAAGAAAGGAGATGGAGTTATTGTTGCATACTTTAGAATTATCCACTACACGGCGAGATGAAATGCGCGATATTACACGAGAGGTTGCTTCATTGATCGAAAAAAGCGGGGTCCAACAAGGAACCGCACTTGTTTATTGTCCACACACGACAGCCGGCATCGCCATTAATGAAAATGCAGACCCAGACGTCAAACATGATGTGATATTAAGACTAGATGAAGTTTATCCGTGGGAGCATCCCCAATATCGCCATATGGAGGGAAATACAGCTTCCCACCTAAAATCCATTACGACAGGCCCCTCACAAACGATCATCATCCATGATGGAAAGCTGTTGCTCGGACGATGGCAGGGACTTTATTTTTGTGAATTCGACGGACCACGCAGACGCCAATACCATGTAAAGATCATGAAAGGCTGACGGACCGGGTAAAAAAACAGACCATGATGTTTTCCTACTGGATGCATCATCGTCTGTTAAATTCTTAGTCGCTTTCGCAAAGTAACGTAATGATAAGTCACCGTCATGAAGTGTATACACCCAGAAAAGCGCCCTACATGTTCATGGCTGAAGTGTGTGAATGCAGGTACGCTCATAGGTGTCTGCACAGCAGCTTTACATGCGCTAAAGCAGCGGGCCTAATTTCTTCAAATGTTAAACCGTCCTGAATATAGAATGATACAAAGCCATGCATGGATAAAAACAGACTTTTCGGTACCCTAGAGCAATCTTCCTCCGAATGCCCCTGACCACTCAATTCTTGACGGATCATGGACGCAAATAGTTCCACACAACGGTTTTGCTCTGTGCGACAGTATGCAAATAGTTCTTCATCGTGCATCATAAACATAATTTCGTACTGATATGGATTTTCCAAACCAAAACGGATAAATTCCAGCATCAAGTACTCCAGTCTGCTCAGGCCATCATCAGACGTACCTGTTGCTGCTTGCAGTAGAATCCCACGCAATGTATTAAAATCTTCAATCACAATGGCATAGAACAGTTCAGCCTTCTCTTTAAAATGATAATATAACGAACCATGACTGTAACCCAGATGCTGGCCAATGCTGCGCATTGAAATCGCACGGTAGCCCTTGGTAATAAACAAGTGCCTGGCCGCTTCCAGAATCCGCCCTCTCGACAACTCCTGTTCTACTGCTCTTCTAGCCATATTATTTATTCCCCTTCAATAAAGTAAAGCTGCTCTCCCTCCGACACAAGCGATTGCCCCTGCGTCAAGTCTGTTATCCAGTTGCTGAAGGATTCCGCATCACCAGCCAGCGGCAGACAGGTTAAGGTAACTTTATCCGTAAACATTGTTTCTCCAGTGCGGATGCTGCGATTGCGTAATTCATTTTCCACTTTGCCCAACCAGGTATAATCCAATTCTACAAAAACTTCGCGATGCAGCACACGCGTAATTGCATCCCCTGCCTCGATTGCTGCAACAGCACCATCTGAATATGCGCGAATAAGACCGCCTGCTCCCAGCAAAATCCCACCAAAGTAACGGGTAACAACAATAGCGACATTTTTCAGCTTCTGGTTGCGGATCACCTCCAAAATAGGCTTTCCAGCCGTACCACTCGGTTCTCCGTCATCCGATTGCTTTTGGATTTCGTCTCTTTCCCCAACCATGTAAGCAGAACAATTATGGGTAGCGTTCCAATGCTCTTTTTTGATACGTTCTATGAAAGCAGTTGCTTCTTCCTCAGTTTGAACAGGCTGAATATGACCGATAAAACGGGATTTTCGGATCACAATTTCCTTGTTGCCGGCACCGCGTACGGTTCGGTATTGTTCCAACATACACGTATAACCTTCCTTACTTCATTTTACAAGAAAGCAGTCCCCCGCTTCTGGCAGCTGGTGAACTGCTTTCCTGTACTTTAATTGATGCTATACACTATAACACTTCTGACCGAAATCCTGTTTCGCATCAGAGATTACAGCACTCTTATTCAGACAATCTCGCTTCAAGCTCAGCTTTTTCTTTTTCGAAGCCTGGTTTGCCGAGCAGCGCAAACATGTTCTTCTTGTAAGCTTCTACGCCCGGTTGATCGAACGGATTTACGCCCAACAGGTAGCCGCTGATGCCGCAAGCTTTTTCGAAGAAATAAGCAAGATAGCCGAAAGAGTAAGGGCTCAAGTCAGGAATATTTACAATCAGGTTCGGTACTTGTCCGTCTGTGTGAGCCAGCAATGTACCTTGGAATGCTTTTTTGTTTACAAAATCCACAGTTTTGCCTGCCAGGAAATTCAGTCCGTCCAGATCATCCTCATCTGCTTCGATGGTGATGTGACTAGGTACATTTTCAACTTGGATTACCGTTTCGAAAATGTTGCGGCTGCCTTCCTGAATGAATTGTCCCATGGAGTGCAGGTCTGTCGAGAAATCAACAGAAGCAGGATAAATGCCTTTGTAATCCTTGCCTTCGCTTTCTCCGTACAACTGTTTCCACCACTCGGATACAAAATGAAGAGACGGCTCATAGTTTACGAGAATTTCAATTGCTTTACCTTTGCGGTACAGAGCGTTACGAACGGCTGCATATTGATAAGCCTCGTTCTCAGCTACATTCGGGTTGCTGTACTCTTTGGAAGCGTCTGCCGCCCCCTGCATCATTTCCTCGATGTTAATGCCTGCAGTAGCAATCGGCAACAAGCCTACTGCTGTCAGCACGGAATAACGACCACCCACATCATCAGGAATAATGAAGGATTCGTAGCCTTCCTCGTTAGCCAGTTTTTTCAAAGCACCACGTTCTTTATCCGTCGTTGCATAAATACGCTTGCGTGCTTCTTCTTTACCGTATTTTTTCTCCAGAGCTGCACGGAATACGCGGAATGCGATAGCTGGCTCTGTTGTGGTACCTGATTTAGAAATGACGTTCACTGAGAAGTCTTTTCCTTCAATCAGTTCCAACAGATGATTTACATATGTAGAGCTGATGTTGTTGCCTGCAAAATAGATAGCTGGACCCTTGCGTTGATCTTTAGGCAGCGCATTGTAGAAAGAATGCGACAGCATTTCGATCGCAGCACGTGCTCCAAGGTAAGAACCGCCGATACCGATTACGATCAGTACTTCGGAATCGCTTTGAATTTTAGCAGCAGCCTTTTGGATGCGCGCAAACTCTTCTTTATCATAATTAGTAGGCAGGTCAATCCAACCCAAGAAATCGGAACCTACACCGGTTTGGTTGTGCAGTTGCTCATGAGCCAACTTGATAGGCTCTGCAAAATAATCAATTTCGTGCTGACCTACAAAGGAGAGTGCTTTAGTGTAATCAAAAATAACTTTTTTAGACATGTTTGGAACCTCCTGTTTGGTATTACTAAGACCATGAATACGAACATAAGGACTTAGGAATAGGATACTTTAATTTGCTGGACCTGACAAGCTTGCGTTACCTGTGTATCCTGTGCTTGACAGCCCTTCTTGTAGATAGGGTAGCATGCCCATGCTACAATTAACTGAGATCAACCTGTTTCAATATTCAATTCAAGCCGAACTCGCAATCTGCATCGGACGGCAACTTCCAACAAGAAAGGTGATTAGCAATGAAAAACATCGGATTTATCGGACTGGGCACCATGGGCGCCCCGATGGCATCCAATCTGCTAAAGCAGGGATTCGGAGTCACAGTTTATAATCGTACCGCTTCGCGCTGCGAACCACTGGCAGAGCAAGGCGCACGTACAGCTTCAACCCCTCGTGAAGCAGCTAAAGGTCAGCACTTGGTCATTACCATGGTCAGCGATGATCACTCCATTCGTGACATCTATTACGGCGAAGACGGCGTGTTTGCCGGTCTTACGGCCGGCATGACTGTGATGGACAACAGCACGATTTCACCTGAGCTGGTTAAACAACTGGCCGCCGAAGCGGACAAGCTGGGCTGTTCCTTCATTGATGCACCCGTAACAGGCAGTAAGCCTGCCGCTGTAGACGGCACACTCGTGTTCATGGTTGGCGGTAATGCAGAAGCCATTGCGGCACAATCAGATGTTTTTGATACGTTGGGCAAAAAGGTACTTCATATGGGACCTAATGGCAGCGGAGCCGTAGCCAAGCTCGCTCATAATACGATGGTTGGTATTCATAACCTCGCTCTGGCTGAAGGCTTTGCTATCGCGGCTAAATCCGGCATCCCGGCAGACAGCTTCCTTGAATTGGTACAACTCGGATCGGCAGGCAGCAAGGCCGCTGACCTGAAAGGGCGCAAAATCATTGAACATGATTTTAGCAACCAGTTCTCACTTGCCTTGATGCTTAAGGACTTGAAGCTTGCTTCCTCACTAACAGACAGCCTGTCCATCCCTGCACCTATGTTATCCATTGCCAAAAGCCTGTTTCAAGCCGGGCAAACACAAGGCTACGGCGACGAGGATCTATCCGCTGTCGTGAAGACATACGAAGCATGGATTGGCCGCACCATTGGTGGTCAACCTATCGAATAAGCTGTACCTTTCTTTGTAACCATACGGCTGTGCTTGTGTACATATGGCATAGCTTTAGGGTAAGCACACTTGGCTTGAAAGCTGAGTGTACTTACCCGTTTTGGCTTATTATTCGGGATAAGAACAGCAATAATCAGTTACACTTCGTACTTCCAGCTTAAATGATGACTTTGCAGGTACGTGAAAGGTTGCCGCCCCCTGTATTTCCAGCCATTCTTCAGTACCTGGAAGCAACACTCTCAAATCCCCTGCCAAAATCTCCATGATCTCACGGGAATCCGTGCCGAACTCATACGTTCCTGGCAGCATAATACCCAGTGTAACCTTACTGCCGTCACCCAGGATGACTGTACGGCTTGTAACCTGACCATCGTAATAAACGTTTGCTTTTTTAACTACGCTTACTCCATCAAACTGTGTCATTCGTTATCCCCTCATCTGCTCTCAATGGTTGAATGAATATTGGTGCATCATAACATAGATTTGAATCCAGCTTCAGTATGAAAATACACACCGTATCACCGTATGCTATACACCTGGAATTCAATAGTGATTTTTTTTGCAAAACATCAACTGTATGAAACAAACAGCCGTAAGCCTTTCTCAGGTTACGACTGTCTGTTTTAGATGCTCTGTGTTTTATTTCAACAAAGCTTTCACACGGCTAACAACATTCTCTACTGTAAAGCCGTATTCCTTAATCACGCGGTCGCCAGGTGCGGATGCGCCGAATGTGCTGATACCGAGAATGTCGCCTTGGTCGCCAACATATTTTTCCCAGCCCAGTGGATACGCCATTTCTACAGCCAAACGAGCTTTCACTTCTGGCAGCAGAACGGAATCTTTGTATGCTTTGTCTTGTTTTTCGAACAGATCCCAGCTTGGGAAGCTGATAACACGTACTTGAATACCTTGTTCTGCCAGTGCTTCCTGAGCTTTAACAGCCAATTGTACTTCTGAGCCTGTAGCCAGAATTTGAGCAACCGGTTTGCCGTCAGTTGCATCTGCAACCACATAAGCACCGCGTTTGATACCTTCGCGTGCATGCTCAGCACTAGCAGCCAGGATTGGCAGGTTTTGACGAGTCAATACCAGAGCAACCGGGTTTTTCTTGTTTTCCAGCGTGTAAGCCCAAGCAGCAGAAGTTTCGTTACCGTCCGCCGGACGAATTACTGTCAGGTTCGGGATAATACGCAGGGAAGCCAATTGTTCGATCGGCTCATGAGTCGGACCATCTTCACCCACAGCAATACTGTCGTGAGTCAGAACGTAAGTTACAGGCAATCCCATCAGAGCTGCCAGACGAACGGCTGGACGCAGATAGTCTGTAAATACGAAGAATGTACCGCCGAATACTTTTACACCTTGGTGCAACGCCATGCCGTTCATCGCAGCAGCCATACCAAATTCGCGGATACCGAAATAGATGTTACGGCCGGCGTAGTCTTCTGGCGTAAAGTTCGTCAGGTTGTTCAAATGTGTCATCGTGGAGCTCTCCAGATCGGCAGATCCGCCTGTCAGGAAAGGTACGTTTGGAGCCAGTCCGTTCAGAGCATTACCAGATGCTACACGAGTCGAAACGGCTTTGTCTCCAGTCGTGTATTTCGGAAGATCACGATCCCAGCCTTCTGGAAGATCGCCGTTTACAGCTGTTTCGAACTGCGCTGCCAAATCAGGGTGAGCAGCTTTGTATTTCGCGAAC
>NZ_WUDQ01000179.1:0-6748 GCF_009827695.1 Paenibacillus sp. OT2-17
TCAGGTCATGATCACTTCCCAACAAGCGCTGCTTTCCCTGCAGCTTACTACACAGGTCCGAAACAAAGCGATCGAAGCCTATCAGGAGATCATGCGTACACAGATGTAAAGAGGGTTTAGCAAAGTTTCGGATGGGGTGACGGAGTGAACGAGAGAATCGCCCAATATCGGGATAAGATTTCCGGGTATTGGAATAATTTCAGCAAAAAACAGAAGATATTACTTGTTTCGACATTAGCATTCATCATTATCGCCGTTGTAGTGCTAACGATGCAGTTTACTAAAACCGAGTATGAAGTGGCTTTCCGAGATTTAAATGCTAACGATGCAGCCGGAGTCATTAAATATCTCGATTCTGCGGGTATACCGTATCAACTTAATGCTGGTGGGACACAAATCGCAGTTCCAACCGCTAATGCGGATAAGGCGAAGGTAGATGTTGGGTCTCAAGGCCTGATTCAGAAGGGTTCAATCGGCATGAGTGCTTTTGACCAGTCCTCCTCTGCCATTGGTATGACGGAGAACGAGTTCAATGTGAAGTACAATAATGCATTGAACGGCGAAATACAGCAACTGTTGGAACGGATGGATGGTGTCCAAAGCTCCAAAGCTGTCATTAATATGCCAAAGGAAAACATTTTTGCCGGACTTGAAGAAAAGGACAAAGCCTCCGCTTCGATTCAAATGGAATTCGAGCCTGGCTTTACTCCAAATCAGCAAGCGATCGACGGATATTTTAATCTGGTAAAAACGGCCGTACCGAATCTGCCAGTGGAAAACATTACGATCACCAATAAGGAATATGAGTTGATTCCAACGGCCAAGGGCGGCCAAGGTGGGCTCACTAGTGGTGTTCAGGAAAACATGGCTCTACAGAAGAAGTTTGAGAGCGATGTAAGGAATAATGTCCAACAATTTTTGTCGAAAATTGTTGGAGACGACAAGGTAAACGTGCTGGTTATGTCCCAGCTAAATTTCGACAAAGTCACATCAAAAGAACAAATGGTCACACCTGTTGATCAAACGAAAATGAAGGGTATTGAAATTAGTGCCCAACAAATTCAGGAAAGCTATACGGGCAGTAGTGGACAAACCGGAGGAGTTGCAGGAACAGGAACACAGGATGTTCCGGGCTACCCGGGAGGAGCTAATTCCGGTAATACCAGCTCAGATAAGAGCTCAAGTACGATTAACTACGAAGTTAACCGAATTGCAAGGGATATTATCCAAAGTCCGTACACTGTAAAAGATTTAACCATTAATGTTGCAGTTGAACCACCAACAGGTCAGCAAACGTTGGATACTGCAACTCAGACAGCAATTCAAAATATTTTGGTTAATATTGTAAGAGCATCTTTGGCGAATTCTGGTACTACTATTACAGACGCTGATTTGGCTAAGAAGGTTTCAGTGTTCTCACAAGCTGTTCCAGCACCTGCGAGCACGAATACATTCTTCTCAGCTTCCAACCCTTGGCTATGGGGCATCGGAGCTGCTGTTCTGGCACTGCTGGCGGGGGTAATCTTCCTCATCGTACGCGGTCGTCGTAAGCAGGAAGAAGAGTTGGATGAAGAATTGCAACTCATGCCAACGCCGACGGAGTTCCCGTCTATTACCATGGAAAGTGTGACAAATGAAAGTCAAGTGCGTAAACAGCTTGAAAGTCTGGCGAAAAAGAAACCCGACGAATTCGTCAATCTGCTTCGTACATGGCTGGCTGACGAATAGAGGTGAGTTCATTGGCAAAGGCAAGCAGTCAAGGTTTAACGGGAAGACAGAAAGCAGCTATACTTCTGATCACAATGGGACCAGAGGTATCTGCTCAAATATTCAAGCATTTGCGTGATGAGGAGATCGAGCAACTTACATTGGAAATTGCCAATGTGCGGAAGGTCGATGCCATTGAGAAGGACTCCATCATGGCCGAGTTTCATCAAATTTGTTTGGCTCAGGAGTACATTTCCCAAGGCGGTATTAATTACGCTAAAGAAATATTGGAAAAAGCACTCGGATCGCAAAAAGCAGTTGAGGTCATTAACCGTCTAACAGCGACGTTACAGGTAAGACCCTTCGATTTTGCCCGCAAGGCTGATCCAAACCAGATATTGAATTTTATACAGAATGAGAATCCGCAAACGATTGCTCTCGTGCTTTCGTACTTGCAAATCGAGCAGGCGGCAGCAATTCTGTCGTCTCTGCCACAGGAAAAACAGGCAGATGTGGCCCGGCGTGTCGCTGTCATGGACAGTACATCTCCGGAAGTTATTTCCCAGGTGGAACGAGTGTTGGAGCAAAAGCTGTCTGCAACCGCAACGCAGGATTACACGAATGCGGGCGGTATCGAGTCCATTGTTCAGATTTTGAATGGCGTAGACCGCGGAACCGAACGTACGATTCTCGACTCGCTTGAAATTCAAGATCCAGAACTGGCTGAGGAAATCAAGAAAAGAATGTTCGTGTTCGAGGATATCGTCAATGTGGACAACCGTTCCATTCAGCGCATTATCCGCGATATCGACAATGCAGATTTGCAATTAGCGCTTAAAGTGTCCAGTGAAGAAGTACGCGATGTGATTTTCCGAAATATGTCGAAACGTATGGCAGAAACCTTCAAAGAGGAAATGGAGTACATGGGACCGGTGCGGTTGCGTGATGTGGAAGAAGCACAGACACGTATCGTATCGACGATCCGCAGATTGGAAGAGGCCGGTGAGATTATAATCGCACGCGGCGGAGGAGATGACATCATTGTCTAACTTGATTAAATCTTTCCAATATGTTCCTGTAGAGGCTTTGAAAACAATTGATGTGGCACATACGTATGCGCCAGAAACGACGGATGAAGAAATCACAACTGAATATACGGAGCCGGAGCCTCAGCGAGATCACGAGGCTGAACGGCTACGGGATGAAATGCTGAATGATGCTAAGGATTTTGCCGAACGTCAGGTTCGCGAGGCAGCTGAAGAAGCGGAACGGATGCTTCAGGAGGCACAGCAGCAGATTGAAGCCTGGTGGCAGGAACGACGCGAGCATGACGAGCAGTTAACTCAGTCGTTAAAAGCTGATGGGTTTCAGCAAGGATATGAAGAAGGTCAGAAGCTGGCTGAGGCCGAGCTCCAGACGAAATCAGAGCAGATGATGGAAGAAGCACAGGATATTCTGCGTCAGGCCTATGAGATCAAGGAACAACTGATTCAGGAAGCTGAGCCTTTCCTGGTTGAACTGAGTAGTGCTATTGCTGAGAAGGTCATTGAGAAACAGCTTAGCCTTGAGCCTGAATACACGATTGAATTAATTCGTAAAAATTTGGCTCGTAAGCGGGAAAAAGGAACCATTACATTGTGTGTGTCGCCTCAGCATTTCGCATTTGTGCAAGGTGCACGAGAAGAATTGTCATTAACTGTCGATTCGCAGGCAGAACTTCAAATTATTCCTGATGGTACCGTGAAAGATCGCGGTTGTGTTATCCGTTCTTCCTTTGGGAGTGTGGATGCGCGGATTGATACGCAATTAGCTGAGATCAAAAAGGAATTATTGCGTCTGGCACATGAGAATGAGGAGCGAAGACATGAAGGGGCTTAATGCGCAGCGCTACATGGATCATTTGCGCCAGCTGGACCCGGTTCGGGTAAATGGCAAGGTTACGCAGGTTATCGGCCTGATGGTTGAATCGGAAGGTCCAGACGCCAGTATCGGGGATGTTTGTTACATTTATCCGGGTAAAACGGCAAAGCCGTTGCAAGCGGAGGTCGTAGGCTTCAGGGACAATAAAGTGCTTCTGATGCCACTTGGAGAACTGCAATCCATTGGTCCCGGTTGTGATGTTGTAGGAACAGGGAAACCGTTGAATGTGCAGGTCGGGTCGGAGCTGTTAGGCAAAGTGCTGGACGGATTGGGTCAGCCTCTGGATGGCTCATTGATTCCCTCTCGAATGGCGAGATATTCAACCTTCAATATTCCGTCCAATCCGCTGAATCGTCCGCGTGTGCAGGAACCAATCAGTATCGGGGTGCGCGCTATCGACGGGTTGCTTACTATCGGTAAAGGACAACGGGTTGGTATTTTTGCAGGTTCGGGTGTAGGTAAAAGTACCTTGATGGGAATGATTGCTCGTAATACGGAAGCTGATGTGAATGTAATTGCCTTGATCGGGGAACGTGGACGCGAGGTGCTGGATTTTATTGAACGGGATTTAGGTCCAGAGGGACTAGAACGTGCCGTGGTCATTGTGGCAACTTCCGACCAGCCTGCGTTAATCCGTATTAAGGGTGCACTTATTGCAACGACGATCGCGGAATATTTTCGGGATCGCGGGTTGAATGTCATGCTGATGATGGATTCAGTTACCCGGTATGCGATGGCCCAACGTGAAGTGGGACTAGCCGAAGGGGAGCCGCCAGCAATGAGAGGGTACACACCTTCCGTGTTTGCTAGTCTACCTAAGCTTCTAGAACGTGCTGGGACAGGTCCTACTGGCTCCATAACCGCTTTTTATACGGTACTGGTCGATGGTGATGATATGAACGAGCCCATCGCAGATGCGGTGCGCGGGATTTTGGATGGACACATTGTCTTGAATCGTGGGATTGCGAACAAAGGACATTTTCCCGCAATTGATGTGTTAGCTAGTATTAGCCGGGTTATGAAGGATATCGCACCACGAGATCAGATAGACGCTGCCGAGAACATTAAGCGCTTGATGGCCGTTTACAAAGATTCGGAGGACCTGATTAATATCGGGGCCTATCAGCAGGGTTCAAATGCAGAAATTGACGAATCCATGGAGCGTATACGGGATATATGGGATTTTACAAGACAAAGAACAGATGAAAAGGCTGAGCTGGACGAGGTAAGGGAGCGTTTGATTTCTGAATTTATGAGGAGATGAAGGTTGAACGATGAGATTTCAGTATTCCTTTCAGAAAGTTGTAGACTTGAAAACCAACGAAAAGTCACAGGCCGAATGGTTGCTTTCCAGTGCTGTTGGACAATTGCAGGCTGAGGAGCAGACATTAACACAGCTTGTAGGCGAAAGGAATCGGGTCATATCAGCCATTCAAAAGGCTGCCGAGGATTGCGCGCCACTCTCTACCATTCAGGAATTACAGGCTTATGTTAATCATCTGGACCAATGTATTACACGCAAGCATAGGGATGTTCAATATGCGCAGCAAAATGTGCAAAGCAAACAAACCGTTTTGACCGATAAAATGCTGGATGAACAGGTTTGGCTGAAAGCGAGAGAGAAGGCCAACGTGAAATTCCAACAGGAAATGCTCCTGCGCGAGCAGAACGAGCTGGATGAAATGGCTTCCGTGCGATTTGCCATGAAAGCCCGGTAAGCGGAAAGTCATAGGATACGCATATCAGCTGCCTGAGGAGGAAGACGATGGCACAGAAGTTAGCAGAAAATGAACTGGATATGGATTTAGGAAAAGAATCAGGCGGGGGATTTGAACGGTTTATGTTTTTCCTGATTCCGATTGTGTTCACAATCGTTCTGGTCGGGGTCCTGCTTACATTGTTCAATATGGACTTCAGAAGCGAAATGATTTCATTAGGGAACAAAATACCAGTTGTTAAAAATTGGGTGCCTGAACCGAAAGATAAGGCTACCCAGACGAAAGAGGCAGATCAGAAGGCACAGTCTGAAAGTTCTGAAGCAACCATTCAGCAGTTAAAGTCAGATTTAGCCAAGCAGACGGAGGAGCTTAAAAAGGCTACCGCTGCTAAGACGACACAAGATAAAAAGGTTACTGAACTGCAGAATCAGGTCAATACGCTGCAAACGCAACAGGAACAGCAGCCACAGGCCAGTCAGCAGGGACAGGCTGGTACGCAAACTACAGGTGGAACAACAAATGAAGATCCTTATGTAAAACAGGCCAGAGATCTTGCTAGCATGTATGAAGGAATGACAGCTAGTAAAGCGGCACCGATTATGGAGAATCTGACTACGGAAGAGACTGTGCAGCTGCTAAGCTACATGGACCCTGCCAACAGTGCAAAGATTTTGCAAAAGATGGACGCTAAAAAAGCAGCCGATATTACTATGGCTCTGAAAAACGTAACGCCATCTACGGATTTGTCAGTTGCTGCGTTGCAGTCTCGTCTGAAAAAGGATCAAGGTACCACAGCTGGCACGACGAGTAAGAGTTTGCAAAGCACTCAAATCAGTAGCACATTTGCTTCCATGGACAAGAAGAGCGGTGCCGAACTTATTTTACAAACTTACAAAATCAGTCCAGACAAGGCATTAAACATATTAAATACAGTAGATGATTCGACACGTGGTTCTTTACTACAAAATATGTCTGCCAAGGATGCGGCTCAGACTGCAAAAATTTTGAACAAACTGATGGGCAGTAAGTAATTTAAATGAAGGGAGGTGAAAAATAAATGACCCTTATTTCTCAAAGTGTATCGCTCAGCTCCAGTCAAACAGCTAGCAGTACGACAGCCTCAACAACGAGTACAGCCACGGCTGCCGGAGCAACCACGGGTGCTTTTAATCAAACACTTACGCAAATGATGACAGGCGGGCAAACGGACTCAGCAGGCACAGATGCGAACGGTTCTCCATTAGTTATGGTACTTCCGCTGATTGCAACCGGAGAATCCGCGGAAGCTCCAACCGAGCCGCTGGTCGAAACACTGGCTCCTTTGCTGCAAAATCTCGAAAAGCTGGATGATCAGGTAGCTGCCGATCCTGCTCTGCTTGCTTCTCTGCAAGCGTGGATTCAGC
>NZ_WUDQ01000017.1:0-36831 GCF_009827695.1 Paenibacillus sp. OT2-17
GCCTTCAACTTCACTTTTCACGTGAGGTTGAAGGCTTTGTATTTTATAAACCACGCTGTATAAATCGGTCTGCGTTTTTTACACTGGACCACAGATCAGAGCTTGCTCCGCCCGGATACCAGTAGGGGAAGCCAGCAAGCCCAGCATCCTGTCCCAAGCGATACTTACGAGTGAAGGATCGTCCTTCCTCGAGCCACAGCTTATGAAGCTGCGTGTCTTTGTAAGACACGGTATACTGCTGAATATCATCATTCCAGATTGGTTTGGAGCCGTAACGAGATACTAGCTGGTTTTGCTGATCTAATGAAATATCAGAGGAAGCGATTGATTGCCCGCTAGCGTTAAGCGTCCAGTTCCGTGTAAATAATGGCAACGCCAAGATCGCTTTCTCCGGATAGGTGGTTTGTACAAAACGCCGCACGCTTTCACGGAGCCATGGCAGTGAGGACACAGAGCCGGGGATCGAGCTACCTCCCCAATGCTCGTCATATCCCATCAGGATCAGATAGTCTGCCGCAGCGCCAAGCTGTTTATAATCAAACGCGGCAGTCCAGTCCGTTCCGTAATCAGGGGATACACAAAACGCCAGTACCGTATTCTGACTCTTCAACTTAGCTTTTAATTGTTGGACGAACAATGTTAAATTGGCGCGATCCTGACCATCTACATTTTCAAAATCAATGACAAGTCCGTTCAAACTGTACACAGATACGGCATTAGCAAGCTGAGTTATGGTTGTATTTCGTAGATCCTCACTGGACAGAATTTGATGCGTCAGTGCCAGGTTGGAACGGTTGCCTACCATCGCCCAGATATTTTTATGATGCTGTTTGGACCAGGCAAGCAGCGACGAATTGGTATAATCGCTGATAATACCTGTTTCATTTAGAAAAAACCAACGTGGTGACAGGGTGTTGATGTTGGATTGGAGCACCGTATTTTCAAATTGCTGAACGGTTTGATCATATTGCCAGCCTAGTCGGATGGAAGAAGCGGTGGAAGCAGTTTGGTTAGCATGCTTTGTTGAATACGTTAGCAGACGCTCCAGCAATGCCGCTGTTTCTTCGCGGGTTAGAGAGGATGCTGGATGAAAATAGTTACTTTCACCTTTCATAAAGCCGTAACGATTTACGGTGGTTACCGCATCAAGAGCCCAATCTGCAATTTCCCCAGTATCTGTGAAGGAGGAAGTAGCATTTCCTGATCCGCCCGAAGAGCGGATGAGACGTGCGATCATCAAGGCCGCTTCTTGACGGGTTATAGGACTATTAGGTTGAAATGTCGCAGACGTTCCCCCCTGAACGATATTGAGTTGAGAAGCTGCTTCAATCCATCCATAGTACCACGTCTTTTTGGCAACATCTCGGTAGGAAGAAACGGCCGCTTGTACAGGCTCCAGACCGAGTGTACGGTCCAGTGCGGTAACCCATTCGGCTCTGGTAACAGCCTTTTTAGGAGAGAAGTAACCAGGTTGTGTACCGTTCAAAATTCCTTTAGCGTGCAGGGAAATAATAGACTGATAGGCATAGCTGTGTGCAATATCTTGGAACGTAGCACCGGATGCTGCTGCTGGAGCAGCTAAATATGAAGTGAATGTTGTGAATATTGTGATGGCTGCAGTTGCTGAAAGGGTGAGCCTGGTTAACCAACGTGATCGTTTGGAACTCATACCAAATAACCTTCTTTTTTATGATAGATTGTAGATTCATATATCGTTACTCGACGAATAATACTATCAAAAAGAGGAAAGTTATTCATTGCTAAATTGCTGGAAAAACACCAAAAAACCCGCTACCTATGCGGCAACGGGTTTGATATTGGATAAACTATGCTTTTTTGGCATACATAATACCGATAGTCTGTGGACCACAATGACTGGAAATGACACAGCCTGCTGTCGTTAGCAGTACCTCTTGTGCGTTCGTTTCTTCTTTCAAACGAGCTTGCAACATCAGCGCATCTTCCTCGGCCAAAGCGTGCACGACAATAATGATATCGTTATCCATCTGATCTCGTTGATTCAGAGCGTTTTGCAGCATCTGATCCAGTGCTTTTTCACGTTTGCCGCGGACTTTGTAGGCAGGCGTCATTTTTCCGTCAATCACTTTGATCACCGGACGAATTTTGAGCAGACTGCCGATCAGGTTTTGCATGCCTGAGCATCTTCCGCCTTTATACAGGTATTCAAGTGTATCAATGACAAATTCCGTGTCTATTAACGGCCTGGTTTTCGTCAACATGTCTACAATCTGCTCTATCGTATTGCCGTTGGCTGCCGCACGAGCAGCTTTCATCACAAGCAGGCCAAAGCCGCACGACAAATTCAAGGAATCAAAAACCGTAATGCGGCCTTCCGGAAATTCGGAGGCAGCGAGTAGCGCATTCTGGTACGTCGATGATAGCTCGGAAGACAGACTGATATATAAAATGTCGTCCCCTTGTTCTATGTAGGGCGCAAAGGCTTGAATAAAATCCGACGGAGAAGGTGCGGCGGTACGCGGTAAATGTCCTTCGCGGCTTACACGTTGAAATAATTGTTCTGGGTGAATGTTTACACCATCCTGCAATGCCTCATCATCAAATACTGTATACAATGGCACAATACTAATTTCGTACTGTTGACGCCAGTGAGCAGGAATATCACTGGTACTGTCGGCAAAAATTTTAATTTTGTTCATACATTGAATCCTCTCTGTGTGATGCAGAAAAATTATAAAGATTGCACGGAGGAAGGATAGATATCCGCTGTGCTATTCGGAACGGAAAGACCGATGGCAAGAAGTGCAATAAAGCCCACAATAATAAGTGCATTAATGATTAAGCCTGTAATAGCAAAGGTTTTCTTACGGTTTTTTAACGCAATTCCAATGATACCGACCACAAGTCCGCTACAATTCAGCAACAGGCTGCCTAAAAAAATAAAAGGAAGCAGTACCGTTCCGGTTTGCTGCAGAGCGACTTCCGGGTTCATCGTTTGGTATTGGCCGAAATGAGCCAGCAGATTAATAACCATAATAGCCAGAATAATATATCCGATCAGGCTGACAAGCGACATAATAAAAGAAGCAATTCCGGGACCGGAATGTTTGAGCTTGACCGGAGGCTGGAACACAGGAGTTTCTGAAAAAACAGGGTGCTCCTCAGGCGCAGCAGGCTTTTGCAAATTAGGATCTTGGGTACTCATTTTTTCAACTCCTTGAACATAGTCCGAACAGGTACTAATTTTCCACAAAATAAACAAAAAAGCAAGCCACCCTACACATTACCCTTCAAAAGACAGGGTCTAATCATCCAATTCTGTATGCGGTCTGTTCACACACGCTGGCTGGTAAACTTCATACGGTTTCGATAAAATAAGAAGAACATTCGGTTAAAAGGATGAGATGAAAAGGAGTACACAAACATGCAACGAAAATGGATATTTGTGGGATCTATAATGATGATGTTGGCGGTAGCCATTGGAGCGTTCGGGGCACATATTGTGAAAGCCCGGATCGACGCGGATGCTTTGGCCGTGTATGAAACAGGTGTGAAATATCATATGATTCACGCTGTCGGTTTGCTGATCATTGCGTTGGCTGCTGGACAGTGGGGTTCTTCCAACCGTTTGAGATGGGCAGCGCGTCTGTTATTAACGGGTATCATTTTGTTTTCCGGCAGCTTGTATGTACTAAGTTTGACCGGAATCCGTGTGCTGGGGGCTATCACCCCATTAGGAGGCGTATGCTTTATTGCAGGATGGATATTGCTGGCATGGGCTGCCATGGGTCTGAAGAAAGAGGATTAGAGTTCTTTTCGGATAATGCAAAAAAAGAGAATGGGTAAGAAAGACGTCATGTTTTTCCTGCCCATTCTCTTTTTTTATGCTTCGTTTTTTTATGAAGTATTTACATTTACGATGTGATTTCATCGATCTCATTCATTTTAAAGGAGTACACTTGCTTCTCATCTACATGATACACACTCAGCAGGCTATTATCATGATCCAGATTGAGGATGCGGCAAGGGATGCTACGCTGTCCGCCATAGCGGTTCACGATTAACCGTACAAGCGTATTATCTTGTATATAGCGTTTGATCCATTCATACGTACTAAGTTCTTGTTGTGTTGCAGGCTTTGGCTGTACGTGGGATTGTTTGATCTCTTGAACGACTGGCGGCTTGTTCGTAACTGCGGCTGACTTCTTTTTGGAGAACTTTTCCGCGAGCGTAGCGGCTGCATCAGATGGGCTATTCACGGCTGACTGTTTTTTTAGATACAGTGCAGCTTCAATTAAATTGCCAAGTTCGATACCAGATTGAATCCGGCTATCCGCAATGTGTTCGTTTTGGCTCAAGAGATTAAGCAGGAACTGAAGGGCCTCTACATTCGAACGGCCTTTAACTAATACATCTACATTAAATAAATAACTGGTTTCGTCTTGATTTGATTCCTTTTTCATACATCCTCCAGCCCAAGCCATGGGTAATTAGTCTTTTATAGTACCTATCAATATATCATTAAAATGTAATCTATCATAGTGCCTAAGGCCCTGTTGTTGGATATTAACAAAAATAAAATCTATATAAAGCCCTATGTGTAAAATTTTAATGGAGTACACTGGAATTGTACATTTTTTGCATGTGTATACGAATGAGGAAAGTATGTGAGCACCAGATATAGATAAGCAAAGCCAGAGTTACATATACAGAGAATAAAGGAGGTAGGGGGTGAAATCAAGTAGTTTAAATTTTAAATATATTACAGTGGGAAAATATAACGAAGCAGTATCATCCATCCAGAAGAAAAGTAAAATCCCCCTTAACGAAAGGGGGATGGGGCATATCAAAAACATGATATATTATAGTAATCGCAATTAAAGTAAATTTTATTTTCGATTAAACTCATACATTTCACCTACAAGCACTTCGTTGATGGCATGCCTGAAATCTTCCTTTGTTGGGGATTCGGCCGCTTCCTTTAATATAGAAAAAAAGTTTTTAGGATCATACAGACGAAGTGGGGAAAAGAAGGGTCCATGTGTCAATGGCCAATCGCCCTCAACAGTAGAGGCGATTTTAAGAAGAATGTCTGAACTACAGACGTTCACCTCAGCTTTCCAGGGCCCTGCCGACCATTCATGGCTAAATTCTACGGGGCCGTTTGGTTCACTTAGTACACAAAACATTTCAATGTCCGAGAAAGGGCCGTCAGTACCTTTGGCAACAGATCCATAGATCCCTTTAGCCAGAATTTTGTCTCTGTATACTTCATGTAACCTCGCAGCTATTTCGTGGCAAGTCTGAAGTCTCTCACTTCGAGAAATGTTGACAGGTCCATTCATGTCCATTAGTGATCTCCCTCGATTTCCTACGGTCTAAGTGACTTGTCCAATTTACGGATTTGCCATTCAGCGAGGGTTTAATTTCACTTGTGAGCCCTTGCCGCCCGTCTGGATTCCAGTATCCTTCACTCCGGCTTCCTTCAGATCGACTAGTAGCCGCTCTAGTACCGCTTTGGCGACAGGTGCTTCTTTTGCACCAGACGCTTTAACGACCAACTGCACCGGTTTGCCGGAACGCAGATGTTTGTCTGCCTGACGCAGCTTCGTGTCGTAATCATGCTCCTCAATATGAGCAGTGAAGCGAAGCTCCTTGACCTTTTCTTTGCCGCTGTTTTTTGCGGTTCGGCCGACATTCGTTTTGCTTGCTGCGGCTTCTTTTTGCGCAATCGCTTTTCCTTTGCCCTTTGCGACCAAGCTACAGGGTGGTGGACTGCTCATCAGTGAGGTGCAGACCAGGTCCACCCCTTTGGATCGGGCCATAGCCAAGGCTTCTGACTTCGAGATAACGCCGAGCTTCTCCCCTGCGAGTCCAGTGAGTACCACTTCGTCAGCTTTAATTTGCTCGTTGATTAATACTGCCACGTAAATGTAGCCTCCCTTAAACAATGATAAAGCTATCATATACGGAACCCGTTTGCGATTCAATTTTAGATTTATCCGTATTGACAAAAGTCACTAAGCCCTATAATCTTTTACTGATAATGATTATCATTTTCCAATGTAATATACATACAGGGGTGATTGAGAGAAATGAAAAAGATGTTGAATAGCCTATTATTATTTGTAGTTTTTACTATTGTATTGGCGGGCTGCGGTGCAGCTGGGGATAGCTCGAAGACGGAAGGTACTGCAGGGTCTGAGCAGACATCCACAACGGCTGGTCCGGTTACGGTTAAGGACGACCACGGGGAAGTCAAGCTGGACAAGCCAGCGGAACGTGTCGTTGTACTCGAATGGACGTTTACCGAGGACCTCATTGCACTTGGCGTGCAGCCTGTCGGCAATGCGGACAATGAAAACTACAAGCTGTGGGTAACACCGGAGGCAAAGCTGGCTGATACCGTAACTGATATCGGCACACGGGGCGAACCGAATCTAGAAGCGATTGCAGCGCTCAAGCCGGATCTTATTATCTCTAACGCCGATAACAATGCAGCGATCTATGCACAGCTTAAGGGGATTGCACCGACGATAGAATTCGATCCTTACAAGGGGAACGGCTATGATTACGACCGTATGGTCGAAATTTTCAAGCAAGTCGCTGTGGCTACCGGAAAAACGGAACAGGCTGATAAGGTCCTAAGCGAACTTGACCAGCACTATGTAGATGCAAAGGCTACATTGGAGAAGGCAGGCAAAGCAGACTTTCACTATGCGCTGACACAAGCCTTTACAGCTCAAAATGCTGCCAGTCTGCGAATGTTCAAAGAAAATTCAGTTGTAGTGGGAACGCTTGCGAAAATCGGCATGGTGAACGACTGGAAGTCGGACAAGACCGAGAAATACGGGTTTAGCACCGTTGGCATTGAAGCTCTTCCAGCTGTGCAGGACAGCAATTTTATCTATATTACGCAAAAGACGGACGATGTATTTGGAGCCGCGATGAAGAACAACTCGGTATGGAACGGACTGAACTTTGTCAAAGAAAAACGGACCTACCCACTGGACGGTACAACATGGACGTTCGGCGGCCCAATCTCATCCAAAGTGCTGGTTGATCAAGTAGTCGGAGCTCTGACGAAATGACCCGAACAGGCACAACGGGTTTATCGAAGACTTGGCGTGTAGGAAGCATTTTTGGGGGCGGATTGATCGTCCTCATCGTGCTTTTTTTTGTAAGCTTGTGTTATGGAGAGGCTTCAATCCCGCTGCATACAGTAATTGAGGCGTTGACCCAGCGTCAGAATACGCTCGATCATAACATGGTGTGGGATCTCCGAATGCCGCGTACGGTCATCGGAATCCTAGCAGGTGGTGCGCTGGCCATCGCCGGTGCTCTGCTCCAGGCCATCACCAAAAATCCGCTGGCGGCTTCTGATACACTAGGAATTAACGCCGGTGCCTACTTTGTGGTCGTCCTTGGCGCGGTGATGTTTCCCGGATTGCTGCATCAGGCGCCGTTTCTATTTGCCGCTGTCGGCGGCCTGCTTGCAGCGGTGCTGGCTTACTTCATGGGCGGGGGACGATCTGGAAGTCCAATTCGGTTGGCGCTTGCCGGCTTGATTGTATCCATGGTTCTCGGTTCGTTTACCGGAGCTTTGCATATCTTTTATTCATTTGAAACGCAGGGACTGTTTCTCTGGGGTTCTGGCTCGCTTGTGCAAAACGACTGGAGCGGGACGACTTACGCCTGGCCCTGGGTCGTAGGACTCTCGATCATTGCCGTTCTGCTGTCAAGGCAGTTTGATGTTCTGGATCTGGATGAGTCCACATCCACGTCGCTCGGACAAAAGGTTAGCTTGACCCGGGCGGTGGGAATTGTATTGGCTGTACTGCTGTCGACCATTACAGTCAGTGTCATTGGACCCATTGGTTTTGTGGGTCTGGTAGCTCCGCATTTGGTTCGCTTAAGCGGTCTAAAAATGCATCGTTGGGTGCTGCCTGGTTCCTTCCTGTGGGGGGCATTACTGTTGACTGGCGCTGACGTGCTGGCGAAAATGGTCCACCAATCAAGCATGGATCTGCCGACCGGAGCAATGATGGCCTTGATTGGGGCTCCTTGGTTAATTTGGTTGATTCTGTGGAAAATGAAGCTACCTTCTGGTATTAGTGGACAATCTTCCATGAACATAGGTGTGCGCTCTCGGAAATTACCGTATGGCAGGCTGGTCATGTTGCTTGGGTGCGGTGCCGTGCTGTTGACCGTATTCAGCCTGATGTTTGGAGGAATGCGAATTCCGGTCGGCGATCTATTGTCCGGCCTGTTCGGCGGTGAGAACGCAAATTCGGCCTTGCTGCAGTTTAGAATTCCGCGCACGCTGGTGGCAGCCGGGGCTGGTATCGCGCTTGCGGTCAGCGGTGTCTTGATCCAATTAGCTGTTCGTAATCCCTTAGCGGATGCCTCGATCATCGGTGTTTCTTCAGGGGCTGGTTTCGGCGCGCTTGCAGTGATTATCGTTTGGCCTGGGCTGCCTGTTTATATGCTGCCCATCGCGGCGATTGCCGGAGCGATGGTGTCAGCGGCGGTGATCTTCTTTTTATCATGGAACAAGCACCTAAACCCGTCTGTGGTCATCCTACTTGGGATTGCCGTATCAGCGATCGGAGCAGCTGGCATTCAGATACTGATTATCCAAGGCTCGCTTTGGGGCAGCACAGGCTATATTTGGCTGACGGGTAGTACCTACGCTCGAAACTGGGGGCAGGTGGCGACGATTCTGGCTTTTCTGCTCGTATTGTTGCCAATAGCCTGGTGGCTAGCTCGCCGCTTCGATCTTTTGGTGTTTGACGATAGCAGCGCCATGGGACTGGGACTTCCGGTGCGCCGAACCCGGCTGCTGGCCATGGCAGTGGGTGTGCTGCTGGCGGGCGGAGCGGTGGCCTGTGTGGGTACAGTTGGCTTCATCGGGCTGATTGCCCCGCATATCGTGCGTACGTTGATTGGGCACCATGTACGCCGCTCCATTGTTCTGTCGAGCATCTTGGGAGCGGTAATGCTGGTGCTGGCTGATACGATTGGCCGGACAGTGCTTGCGCCGACCGAAATTCCTTCTGGATTGCTGATCGCACTGATCGGTGCACCGTATTTCCTGTACTTGATGTATCGCTCCAATAAGAGTAAGTCAGTGTAGTTGAATATGTACACAAACAGGCTGTTTCCCAGCGGATTTTCTGTGGGGAAGCAGCCTTTATTATTAATTCTTCTACGTAGTTATTGGGCTTTATATTTACAAATCTAATAAAATAGATATAATATTTTATATGGAACCGTCATTGATTTATAAAGCATTGTCAAACGAAACTCGTCGTCTAATTATGCTGTGGTTAAAAAAACCAGAAGAGTTTTTTGATGAACAGGCTTATCTAAAGCAAGGGCTTAATTTTCAAATTGGTGTATGTGTGGGAGATATACAGGCTAAAGCGGGACTTGCGCAGTCTGTGATTTCAAGTTATTTATTAACGATGCAAAAATCCGGTTTGTTAGAGTCTGAGCGTATTGGGAAGTGGACGTACTATCGTCGGAATGAAAGAACAATCCGGGAATTTGCAGAGTACGTTCAAAAGGAACTATAAACAGAAAGGAGGTTTTTTTTTACATAATATATCTACAAATCTATATATATAATTAAATTGGAGGCTTATACTTAAAATGAAAAAGGTTAACCCGTTACTTATTATCATTCTGGCTTTAGGCGTATTCGGCATTATTACAACGGAAATGGGGATTATAGGTGTTCTCCCCCAAGTAACTCAAAAATTCAATGTATCAGCTGCCCAGGCTGGTTGGCTCGTCAGTATTTTTTCTTTAGTTGTAGCCATTTCAGGTCCGTTCTTGACCTTACTCGTTTCCGGCATGAATCGTAAAGTCATTCTATTAACCGCTGTATTCAGTTTTGTCATTTCCAATATTGTCTATGCCTATACCACTCATTTTGAGGTCATGCTCATTTTTCGTGTTCTTCCTGCTATTTTTCATCCTGTCTTTTTTTCGGTCGCTCTCGTGACTGCATCTCATCTTGTCCCCCGTGAAAAGAGTAGTAAAGCAGTCACCAAGGTTTTCGCTGGAATTACAGTAGGATTTGCTTTTGGCGTGCCTTTGACTTCTTATCTTGCCGAAAAGATATCGTTAGAAGCTGCTTTCTTATTTGGTGCTGTCGTAAGCATGATTGCATTTGTAGGAATACTCGTATGGCTTCCTTCCCTGCCAGTTCAGGAAAAGATGTCTTATGGCAAACAGCTTGGTATATTACGTAAACCTCAATTATGGTTCAACATTGTGACTGTTATTTTTATCTTTGCAGCTATGTTTTCGGTGTATAGCTACTTTGCCGAATATCTTGGAGAAGTAACTCTTATGAACGGGTCATGGATCAGTATGATGTTGATGGTCTTTGGAATCGTCATGATTTTTGGAAACTTTTCATTTGGAGGATTATTACATAAAAATCTGATTAAGACCGTCATCATGTTCCCATTGCTATATATGGTCATTTACGTATTCACTTATGCT
Organism: Paenibacillus sp. OT2-17; assembly: GCF_009827695.1. Taxonomy (NCBI): domain Bacteria; kingdom Bacillati; phylum Bacillota; class Bacilli; order Caryophanales; family Paenibacillaceae; genus Paenibacillus; species Paenibacillus sp. OT2-17. The sequence continues at coordinate 10,495 of NZ_WUDQ01000017.1, forward strand.
CTGGGGGCTTCTTTCCTACCAATGATTGTGGTTGTGCTCATTTGGGGGACCGTGCATTCCGGGGGGCTAATTATTAGTCAAACATGGTTAACCACTGAAGCGAAAGAAGCTCCAGAGTTTGGAAACAGCCTGTTTGTCTCATTTTCTAATCTAGGTATTACGATGGGAGCTGCTATAGGCGGCTGGTTTATCTCTCACTTGGGAATACACCAGCTCATCTGGAGCGGACTGATGTTTGCACTGCTAGCGTTTTTATCTATGATTATAAAAATAAAAATATTCAATTCGAATGCAGCGGAAGCCAACGTGCGTTAAAATATGGAGAGACATTAGAAGAGTACTCTACAAGATGACCATAAAATGATGCATGGGGTGATGTTGATTGCATATCGTATGGACTTCGATCTTAATGACATTCGTAATCGTTAGCGGGATCTTGGCGTTGCTCATCTGGGGAGTGATATCCTTAATCAAGCGCTTTCGCTAAACGCAATGAGGAGTAGACATCTCTAAGTATTAGAAATTATATTATCTATGGGGAGGTATCTGATGAATATTCGAATGTATCACGATCTGGAGGCTCAATTGGAAGAAGTGATTTGGGCTCTTGGAGAGGAAGCAGCTCTTACACTCCCCATAGATAGCGATATGGCCGAGGAAAAGGCACAGAAGGCTTGGGATCTAATCCCTGAGCCTAAGCATAAATGGGGCATTACAGGTGTAACTTTGCATCAGTATGTTCAAATACTCAACTATAACAGCCATATGCAGCGATCAGTAGAGCTTTTAAATGAGGAGATTTTAGATTTAGAAGGTTCAGGGTACCGAATCATACATGCAGAGCCTTACATTCAAATGGCGGAAACGCTTCTTCTTCAGAGCAAGCCTGGATTAGCTCATAAATATCTCAAGAAGGCATACTCGATTGGGGGCGCACGGGCATTTCGGGATCAGCCCAAGCTTTATCTCGAAATGGCGAAAAGTAAAGCTCTGGATGAACAGGATGTATTACTTCAATTTGCGGCGTTAGATGTGAATGCCAAACTTCTAAGCGATTTAAAGGATAATGAATAACCAATGTAATGGCCTCATACAGTCTGAGATAAAATGCTGATCTGGATACGACGGAAAATGGGTTTCAATATTATTTATGGGGAGGACCAATGCATTGAAATTAAAAGAAGTGCTCTTAGGCACCCACAGTTTCGAAGCGATAAAAGCTTTTTACGGCTCTCTCTTGGATTTGCAGGTTGTGGAGGAGAACCCTTCGCGGTTGTCTTTTCAAGTAGGGGAATCGGTTCTTGCTTTTCAGGAATCTTCTCACATGGAAAATGAATTTTATCATATTGCGGTTACGATTCCAACGAATAAATTCATAGAAGCAAAACAGTGGATAATCGACCGTGGGATTTCATTGATTTCAAGACCCCAAGAAGATGAGTTTTTTTTCGAAAACTGGAATGCAACAGCGCTTTACTTCTATGATCCGGATCATAACCTTGTCGAGTTCATTGCTCACCATACACTCAACAACGCAGTCACTGAAGCTTTCGGGCCCCACTCTCTACTTCGTATAAGCGAGATCGGTCTTCCTGTCGATGATGTCTCCGAAGTATCTAGGATAATCGCCGAAACGTTCCAACTTCATTCATGGGGAGGGGCTGGACAGAAATTCGCGCCGCTAGGGGATGTAGAAGGATCATTTATAGTCATAGACAAGCAACGGCCTTGGTTTCCTGATGATAGGCTTCCGGTCGTATTTAACACCAGAGTCTTGTTCGAAGCTCCATGCTCTGCCAGTCTTTCGCTTCACAATGGTTTGTATGAATTGAGATCAAACTGATTTAGGGCTTCCCCGGATTTCTGGAATAAAGCTTGCACAAGGGGGAAATCCGGGGGGCCATAATACATTCAGGAGAGAATATATGAATATTAGACTACTTGATTCAAATGAAAAATATCCATTAGAGCTCTTGTTACTAGCTGATCCTTCGCACCAACTTGTTGAGGAATACTTAAAAAGAGGGCAGTGTTATGTAGCAGAGATTGACCATCATATTGTTGGGGTCTATGTTCTTTTACCTACAAGACCTGAAACAGTTGAGTTAGTGAATATAGCAGTATCAGAAGGTATGCATGGTAAAGGAATAGGCAGACAATTAGTAACACATGCAATTGAAACAGCTAGGGCACAAGGTTATAAAACGATGGAAATGGGCACAGGAAACTCTAGCATTGGGCAGTTAGCTCTCTACCAAAAATGTGGGTTCAGAATTGTCGGTGTAGATCTAGATTTCTTTGTCAGACATAACTATCTAGAAGAAATTTATGAGAATGGCATACAGTGTAGAGATATGATTCGTATGTCTCAGGATTTATAGAGCTTAATTTCTTTGCAAACCCTTCAAAGGTATCTTAAGTAAGGTTCTGAAAGGTATATGATATTGTGCCAAAAGATGGTACAATAAATTGCGGAAAGGCTATACAATCATTGGATTGCAATAGTCCTCTTTTTAATGAGTTGATATCCTAACAAGTTCCTGATAAGGGGTGGTTACTTTTGTACAACACAACCACGATACTCACAGAGATAACAAAACATATGAAAGATAATGATTTAATACTAAGTGATTTAGCTAGAGAGGCAGAAATGAATCCGGGCACCATGAGCAGTATTATTAATGGGAACCGCACACTTTCAGTGGATCAGCTAGACCGAATTACAAAAGCAATGGGGCATCCCGTTGGCTATTACTACGAACGGTATGTGTCTGAGTATTTAACAGAGGCTAATCCGAATTGGCGTCGAATGAGTCCTTTTATACATAATTGTGCGAAATTGAACAAACTGGACTGCATTCATGATGTGGTCAATCTATTAATGGATAAGTTGGGCTATTCAGAATCCTTATTTGAGCTTGCTGAAGAATTATTTCATGAAAAGATGTACCAAGCGGCAGCCATACTTTATGAAAATGTAGCTGTAAGTGAGAAAAAACAATACTCAGAACGTCTGGCTATGTGTCAGTACCGCTTGTTCCATACGAGGCAAGGAGACAATCAAGAGAAAAACTATGAAGCGGCAGTTCAATTTGAAATATATGTTGAACGACTAGATGAGATAGATCAGTTAGAAGCGTTAAAAGATTTGGCGAATACATACCGTTCGTTACGTAAATGGGACAAAGTAGAATTGTTCGCTAAAGCTTTGGGAGACAAAGCTAAAATTCAATACAAATTGGAACAACAGCGGCACCATGTGAAAAAAGAAAATTCAAAGAAACCAAGTTTTCCTCTGTTTGCTTATTGGGCATTTTCTCATTTACTTCGGGCACAAGCATATGACGAGAGGAAAGACTATGAAAAGGGACTTCATCATATCAAAAAATATGCTGATTTAAGCTGGGTTACGGATACAGATGAAGAAACATTGAAATGGAAGTATAAATATGAGGATTGGGCAGTAGTAAATACGTATGTAAATAAGCTTCTTTCAGGCGAAGAGAGCGTAATTCCCGAGTATGTAGCTTATATTTCTTCAAGAAAAGATGAGGTTCTTCCCGCACTTGATAATATCCTTGAGGCGGCAAATCGATACCATTTTGATGTAGATGATATTTTAGAGCAATTCGAGGAGGATATTTTATCTTATTTGGAACAACAAAAAATCGAAGGCTTTTATACTCAACGATTTATAACAGAGCGTTTTATACATTTTTCTAAGGAATTATCAGTCTACTTTTTGACTAAAGGAAGATTTTCTGATGGCTTTAAATTTTTATTAAATTGTTTGGGAAAATCTACATTAATCAATAATAAATCATATATAATCAAATGTATGAGGCTGTTTGAGTCTTATCAGGAGCATGCATCATTTGAGACGAAGACAGCTTACAGAAATTTGATTAATGAGGTGGATCAAGATGAAGCGTAAAATAATTCTGACCTTTTTAGCAACCAGCTTTATGTTAGTAGCGATAGTTACTGCCCCTTTACTTTTTCATGGTCAAGAACATGGCTATCAACCGAGTCACCATGGCGAAATGTAATTCTTTCTAACAGGAAAAGATACTTGATATTTAATTCAATTAAATGGGTCGGAATATTAAACCAAATGGATAATGGAACAGGTTAGATGGAATGATCCGTCTAGCCTTTTTATTTCCTGTTTTGCTGTATTTAAGCAATATGAGGAAATCTTCTTTTGAGAAATTTATGTAAAAGGTGTAAAAATGTAATGTGTGCTGTTGTAAACAACTAAAGGGTATATGGCTTTGTTCTAAAAGACGGTACAATTATGGGTGAAAAAGTATTTTTTCCAACTGTTTCTCTATTACATGGTTTAACTATGTATCATATGCCGAGTCTACGTTGAAAGGGTGGTTTATTCATGGAAATCACACTTACGATTGCAGCAGAATTAAAGCAATACCTAATACAAAAAGGCTTGAGTATGACTGAGTTTGGACACATCATTGATTTGAATGTAGGTACGGTTAGCAGTATTGTTACTGGAAATCGTATTTTATCCGTTAACCAATTGGATCGCATTACTGCCGGAATGGAATTGCCACCAGACTATTTTTATGAACGTTACATTGAGGAGTGTATCTTAGAAGAAACGCTCAACTGGCGGAGAATTAGCCCTTTTTTGTACCGATGCGTGGAGCTTGGCCGACTTGATTGCTTGCAGTGCGTTGTATTTCTGTTGCTGGATAACCCAATCTATCCTCCGTTACTCTTTGAAGTAGCCGAGAATATTTACAGAGATGGTTACAAGGAAGCAGCGGCGTTTCTTTATGAAAATGTGAGCGAGAGTGAAAGGCAGCAACATTCAGAGCGATTGGCAGTGTGCCAGTATCGATTGTTTACGATTCGTATTGGAAACGATCAAGAAAAAAGCTATGATGCAGCCGTTCAATTCGAGCCTTACATTGAACGGTTAGATGAGGTAGATCAGTTAGAGGCGTTAAAAGAACTGGCGAATACATACCGCTCATTACGAAAATGGGACAAATTAGAATTATTCGCTAAAGCTCTTGGAGATAAGGCTAAAATTCAATACAATCTGGAACAAAAGCGGCATCATACGAATAAAGACAATTCGAAGAAACCCAAATTTCCTTTGTTTGCGTATTGGGCATTCTCGCATTTACTTCGGGCAGAAGCTTGTGAAGGAAGGAAAGACTACGAGCAAGCACTTCGGCACACTTATGCTTACGCCGATTTGAGTTGGGTGAATGCTACAGATGAAACTGCTTTGAAGTGGAAGAGGCAATATGAAGACTGGGCAGTAGTAAATACATATGTAAATAAGCTTCTTTCTGGTGATAAAAGCGTTCTTCTCAATTATGTAAATTATATTTCTTCAAGAAAAGAGGAAGTTCTTCCCGCACTTGATAATATGCTTGAAGCGGCAAATCGATATCATTTTGATGTAGATGATATTTTAATGCAATTTGAAGGAGAAATCATCTCCTTTCTGGAACAGAAAAAAGTGGAAGATTTGTATACTCAACGCTTCATAACGGAGCGATATACTGATTTCTCAAGGGAATTGGCGATCTATCTTTTGCGTAAGGGGAGGTTCTCAGATGGCTTCACATTTTTGTTGAGCTGTTTGGAAAAGTCTGCTGAAGCTAATAATAGAATACAAGCAATCAGATGTATGAGGTTGTTTACACATTTTAAAGAACATGCATCTGCTCATACGAGGGCAGTCTACGGAAATCTAATTAAAGTGGTTAATGAAGATGAAGAGTAAGTTGATTCCACCCTCCTAGTATCCAGTTTTATGTCAGTAGCATTAGTAATTATGATCCAACTGGACAATATGGAGGAATGTTGGAATAAAATAGTCTCAATTTTAAGATCACAATAGACCTAGAAAATTAACTATGATCAAGAGGTTAGATGGAATTATACGTCTAGCCTTTTTCATATCGTTTGTTTTGCTCTACATAAATAAGCTTCTAGAAGTGACTTAGCTTGGACTTTTATCTGTCAAATGCTTATTCGATCATTGGAAGAATATACAATGTAGAAAGTAGTATTTTAATAACAAGACATATTGCCTATTTCCTCCATTTCCCTTATGATAATTGCACTACTATCAAAGAAGGAGATACATATGAAGAAAGCTATTTTACTATTATTGATGTTTGCTATCTTAATTCCATCACAAGTATTAGCAGCAAAAGCTACAAAAGCTATGTCAACAAGTGAAATCGAAAAAATATACTTTGAGGATTACAAAGGCCATGTCAAAGAAATTAGAATTGCACAGAAACATCTAAATGCTGTTCTGGGGGCAGAAGTTCGTGAGCTAACTCAGAAATTAAGTCAAGCATCAGCACGCTATAAAAACGAAGTGAAAAATAAATCAAGTAAAGCGGTAATAGCTCAAGCCAAGGCTGAATGCGATAAATTAAAGAAGCAGCTCAGCGTGGCGAAGGTGGAACTAAGTAAAAGTATTAAAAATTACAAAAAAGAAAGCGAACAAGCATTAAAAGATATTGCAAATCAGAAAGCAGAGCTTATAAAATTCATTAAGAACCACACAGCAGGAAAAGATAAACTTACGGAGTCTCAATTTAACCAACAGGTTAATGGAGATATTAAGTCGATTAATGGCTCATTTACCGGCATTTTAAAAATGTTGACGGAAGCTAAATAATGGTGAGTAAAGGCAGCAGGTATCACCTGTTGTCTTTTTAATTTAGGCTTAGAATGGAAGTTTTTGTTGCAGACTTTGGATTGCTGTGGAATGGAGGCAAAGAGGATATATGGATATGGATGAAATAAATTTGTTCGTTTTTATATAATGAAGTACGATTAGCGAGGAGAAAAATTTATGAATCGTAAGTTTTTTATCATGGCTTTGATAAGGGGTATTTTCGGGTATTTCCCTTGTGGGCTGGGAGTTGCAGTTTTATTGGAGGCTTATAGCAGATATAGTCTAAGAGGTTTTTTAATTGGAGCTACATTTTTCCTTATCGGGGGATTGGTGCTTTATTTCACAAGACGCCATGAATCATCAGATTGGTTACTATAGATAAAATAAATATTTCATTACAAGGAGTATATGATGTTATCACCCAAACAAGAAGAGAGCCTTAGTAAATTTATGAGTAAAATTCTTAGGCATACACCAGAACAGTTTGGAATTAAGTTGGATCATGAAGGTTATTGTCACGTGCATGACTTAATTTCAGCAATTAAGTCAGAGAATAGATGGTCGGATATAGGAGAAGCAGGAATTGATCAAGTCGTAACTAATTGTCCAAAGAAGCGATACCACATGGTAAATGGATACATACGAGCGAACTACGGGCACAGTGCAGGAAGATTAGATTACAAAGAATCCATTCCGCCAACTGCTCTTTATCACGGAACAAATAGCAAAGTAGTTGATAAAATTATTACCGAGGGAATTAAACCAATGGGGAGAAAGTATGTTCATCTATCTGAGACACTTGAATTTGCAACATTGGCAGGTAAGAGACGTGGTGAATTAGTCATTCTTGAAGTCGATACAGTAAAAGCGCTGGATAATAATGTGAAGTTCTATATCGCTAACAATGGTGTTTGGCTTGCCGATTTTGTGCCTCCACAATATTTCAAAAAAATTTAACACTGATATTTTTGTTTATATTAAAAAGAGGCTTTATACAATACTTTTGACATAGTAAATCCGTTTATATCAGTCCATTTGTCACATAATATAAAAGGAAATCTCAGGATAACAGGTGGATATCCCTAAACATCTCCTTCTGATAAGATTATTTCCATCTAAATTAAAATGGACGTGATCAATTGGGGAGAATATTGGTTCCACCTGACAAGCTTATGGAAGTGGCTGACCAGTTTTTGCATGGTAAACACGAAATGGAACGTATGTTGAATTTACTGAATGGAAGAATTGATTTTGTCCAACAAGGTTGGTCTGGTGCTACCCGAGAGAGGTTTTTCCAAGATTTTCAGGTCTCTAGACAATCCATGGGCGTGACACTTGAACGACTTTCTACGGTTGCACAAGAACTCATTTTTATTTCAAAAAACTTCACACAGGTAGATGGAGAAAAAGTTGTACTGGATGTGCCAGGGAATGGTGTGCCTGTTAAAACGGCATCAAGCGGCGAAGGTTGGCTACATAAAATTTTTGAACAGATCGGAAAAGCGGAGATCACCAAGGCTGAAGCCCAGATGGAAGCTAGCAAGCTTCAAGGAGAAATTCTGTGGGATACTGCTCAGGGAGCAAAAGGAGCTATTCAGGAAGATTTAACCTTGGGAATGCTGCCCGACAAAGACCGTGACTATGATCATCCTATGGCTGCTAAAGTAGGTGAAATTCTCGGTCACGTAGCTACGACATTGCAGGGAGCTGGTGAGGTAATCGTTGGAACAGGTGGAGAAGGATTATCAGTTGCTGTTTCATCCACAGGAGTTGGTAGTATTATCGGAATACCTGGATTGATTGGCTCAGCAGCTTTAGCGGCACATGGAGGAACAACCGCAGTTAAAAGTGCAAGCGGAATAGGGAAGAGCTCAGCGGAATTGTGGCAGATGATGAAGGGAGAAGGTGTACCTTCTTATGGGAAAAAATCTGTTCCAGCAGGTCCTTATCGTGAAGTTGACAGTTACCCTGTAAAAGTAAAACACGGAGATCAGGAGAAGCATATTGTTGGGACGCCCAACTACAAACAAGACTTAGCCAATGGTAAGAACAAGAGTATTTTCTATGGTGATAACAAAACCGCACAAGAATTACTTGATAGTTATTCTGGAAAAGGTGCTATGTTTAAAGCAGGGGGAGAAAGGATTGATTTCGGAAAACCTATCGGGAAATATTATAATAGAGATACTGGTATGTTCGAAGAAACAACAAAAGGAATTATTCATTACAGTAAAGATGGCGCACATATTGTACCAGCAGCGCCTTAAACCAAGGAGGAATATATGGGATATGATTCTTTGATTAAAGCCATTCTTTCAGTACCGAAAGAAGAATTAACTATTCAGTGGGGAAGTGGATTAAAGATTATTGGTACTAGGGACACCATTTATGAAACAAACAATGGTTTAGATGAAGATGATAATGAATTCATTGAATATGATGCTGCGGTTATTGAAGTTAAAAAGATAGTATCTAAGCCGATTAACGACGAAGGAAGTATATATAATTGGTTACAAAAAGGAAAGAGCCCCTTTATTGAAATTTCTCTCCATAACGATCCTCCCAGCATGATAACATCTACTGATGGATCTATTATTTGGAAATATGAATAACTCTGGGAAATCCTCAATTGTGTATTTTTCACTCAATCGAGGCTAGATGGGATTATCCATCTAGCCTTTTTGGTTTGTATGGGTACCACATAAATTGTAAGCACGACAGAGTATATAGTCCCCTATGGTCTAACATTCGTTATAAAGTAGTAAGATGCCATTACACCTAAGAAAATTAAAACAATTGCGCTACACGCGATGTAGGTTACACGAATCATGGAAATTTAAAGCAGCATCCAGAGTGGTCTCATGAACATGTTTTTGAATGGAAAGAAAGATGGGGCATTTAAAAGAGTTAACAAGAAGTAGGAGGGACTTTTTTGGAATACAATGAATTGGTGGAACGTTTTGAAATGGGGGAAGAGTTTCAGTTCTCCTATAAAAATGATAGCTATTGGATTAGCCAGAATGAAGAAGGGTACTTTCTTACTCGTGAAAGAGACAGTTTTTCGCAGTCGTTTGAAACAGCAAGAGAGTTGTTTATTCTTGGGAAGATTGATGATAAGACTATTTTAGAGTTGTGGGATAACATAGACATTTGAAAAAGTACTATTTGAGCCTACTCCTTAATAATAAAAACGGGAGTGGGCCTTTTACATAGTTAGTCAAACTGAATAAAGGAGGATGACATTTACAAACACCTTGCTTCAAACGAAGGTGCGTCAAATTCAAATTACCATGCTCCAATATCAAACATTACAAGTTGTTGAGCTAGGATAAGGGAGTCAAGCAGATGAACAAAATGCCCATCTAAAAGATATTACCGATATTGTTAAGGAACTCGGTATCACGAAACAACAGCTACATAACTATAAAAAACTCCTAAAGTTGATTCCTGAGTTACAGGGTATGTTTGAAGATCAGGAGTTGAAAGCGATGACTATAAGCTTTTGGTCATAGGTATAAAGTTATCTTATTTCACATAACAATTAGGAATTAAGTTCGTTTTCCATAAATCGGAATAATGTTACTATGTCATAACGAACTCAAACAGAGGTATATTATGACAACAATTAAAGTGACACCTGAGCAGCTTATGACTGCCTCCAAGCAGTTTGAGTTAGCACAGCAAACGGCAACTCAAATGAATAGTAATTTAGTACAACAAATTTCATCTATGGGGCAATTGTGGGAAGGACTGACTAAAGAGCACTTTTACTATTCCTTCCAAACCTCTCAGAAGAATATGAATGACTTTGTTACCTTGACGGATTCTATTGCTAGGGAATTACGTCACCATGCAGATAAATTCAGATTAGCAGATCTGATGGAAGCAGGTAACATTGACGCAAGTTGTTTACCACCTCCACCGAATTCATGTGCTGTTCCTGCTCCAGATACACGGAATGCGTTCCAAAAATCAGTAGATAGCTTAACTGAACTAGGTCAGGATTTTGTAGACGCTAACTCAGTACGCTATGAGAAAAAGTTTAATTCAGTCTGGAGCTTTCTAGATTATATGTCATATGGTATTCCAAAAGGAATGTACCAAGGGTACATGGAACGGGCAGCTAAACAAAACGATTCATGGAATGACATGCTCAATTTCGGTACCTTTGGAGTAACGGGTACGATTCAAGGGGCGTTTAATCCAAACAATGCCTGGTCAAAGGAACACTGGGCTAATATGATCGGTACAGCAGGATTGTTTGGAGGAGTTAGTTCGGTAATCAAACCTAAAATTGGGATTGGTAGTACAATAAAGTTAAACGGTGAAGTTAGACCATTTCCCAAAGGCCATGATCTAGATTTGAAATTGTGGGAAGAGATGCCTGTAAGCGGTCAGAGAAGGTTAACACCAGATGGATTAAAAATTATGAATGTTAGTGAAATAAAAGCTTTTAAAAAAGAAATGAATGCTATTGATGTAAAAGTTATAATTGATAAAAAGGGCGCTATACTTCCAGAAGAAGCTGTGGGTGGCTTTAATCCTAGTACAGGACAGATTGTTATACGACCAGATGCTTCCTATCTAAGTGCAATTCACGAATCTTACCATGCAAAACACTTTGGAGAACTTGGAAAAGAAACATATATGAATTTATCCACTATAGCTAAAGAAGAGTATGTTTATAATGAAATCATCAAAAATAAAGACAAATTTAATTCCTCAGAAATATACGAAGCACAGAGATACATTTATAAAGTGAGAAACGGACAGTGGCCTCTGTCTAATTGGAAAGGGTATGAAGAATAATGGATGAAAAAGTGGATACTAAATTAACAGCTACTCAAGCTAGAAAAATTGCTCAGGATTATCAAGAAAAATATAAGTTATATGGTGTAATACATGATGACACTGAGCAGTCCGTCAAATTTTACCCGGAATTCTACAGGGTTGAGGGTGCTGCATGGTTAGTTTTAGCTGATATCACACCAAAGAGTTATGAAGGTGATGATGAGATTACTTTTGTTGTCTCGGATAGAGATGGGGTTGTGGATCATGTACTTGATCATAATGGACTACCACAGCGTTATCATGTACCTAGCAATAGAGATTATACAGATGAAGAGTTTGAAGCTATTTTTAATGATGAAGAAGAGTAAGTTGCTTTACAATACCAGCGTCATATAGTCAGTGTTAAGCTTGCTCCTTTAATAATAAAAATGGGAGTGAGCTTTTTTATAGTTATCCAATCTGAATGAAGGAAACTGTGATTTTTAATATACCTTGCTTCAAAATAAGGTGGGTCAAATTCAATTCACCATGTTCCAATATCAATCATGATCAAACTGGAATAGTGACAAAGGAAATAATTGCAAAAAAGGAGATGCACAATGAAGCGAAGGTAAAGTGGTTTGCTCTAAATGCTAGTCGAAGAATTACAAGGACAATACATATAACCGTGATCTTGTTCCAAAAGTAGAAGTGATTGAATGAAGTACGAAGTGCTAGGTAATTCCTAGATTTAAGATGAGTAAATAATTTGAGATCGGCAATTTGATATTGTTTATTTGTCTTAGAAAGTCTTATTGTTGGACAGAGAAAAGGGAGTGTAATGGAAACGCGGCTTCTGGAAATTGGAGTAGTCTGTCTTGTGCTAGTGATTTTGTTTTGATCTTTGATAACTGTATTAATGATATACACAATAGGTGGAACTTTCTTTGTTTCGGGAGAAAGCATTATCTTTGTATACGCTCAACTGCGTAATTATCACATAGTTTGCTCAATTACGACAATACTTAGGGTCAGTTTAGGTGAACGGAATTAATATTGAGAATTGTGGAACTTGATGTTATTTCGTCTATCTATCAGGATTTAAAGTTGTTTGTTGTATGCTTTTTTGGGAATAGATAAAATCAGCGGGAGTATTTTTATAGATGAAAAGCGTCAATAATTTGTAAAAATTGTATATTTACCTTTGGTTAAAGGTATTTATGCAATGAACAGAAAGGAGAAATTTTGACATAAACAACAAGGCAAAGGATTACTTTTCAGATGTACTAACTGAACATATCCACAAATGGCAACGTGGAGATATTATTACAATAGAAGCTGGCTGGATTGTTTGGAGGAGTCAGCTCAGATAGTTAGAATGGAGATGTTCTTTTGGAGATTATGAAGTTAGACGATATTATTAAAACACCCAATAAAGGAATCATTTTAATTGGAACAAATATTGGATTAGATAAGCAGGATCATACGAATCTGAAAAGTTTGATAGGTTCAAAAATACAAGTAGATAAGGTAGATGGGACAAAATGTGAACTGGACGTATTGGATATTAGCCTTTCTTTTTCCATTGCTAACCTTCCACTCATTGGTATTAGTGTAAAGGATTCAGAAAATATTAAAGATATAAAAAAGGGAACACAAGTAGTGCAATTACTATAGATCTATAATGTATTGCGATTTTCATAAAATAAATTAAGCATCTGAAAAAGTGGAGTATGCGAATCGCATACTCCTATCTTTACTTATAGTGTTGTAAATATAAACAAAGAACATACGCCTACAAAAAAAATTAACAGCAAAAGCGAAAAGGAAATTGTACTGAATTTTGCCAAAGTTAAGAGGCCCCTCCAGCTGTAGTTATTCACCAGGATATTTTGAATGTATCCACGGGCGTCCACACTTACCCGGAAATGCTGCATAAAATATCCCGGGTGAACAAAGAGGAGGTGCATGTAATAACCATGATACACATGGAATCCGTACAAGTGGGTGAGCATACATTTATCGGAGTCGAGGTCAAACTGCCTAAAACAACGCTGTTGACGATCTCCAACTCCCGTGGTTACATCATGTGTGGTGCACTGGATGTTGGACTGCTCAATGAGCGGCTGGCGGATCGGAAAATTCTTGCTGCACGAGCTGTGGGGGTAAAAACGCTGAAAGAATTGTTGGAAGCGCCGATGGAATCGGTGACGACAGAAGCGGAGCAACTGGGGATTAAGCCAGGTATGCCAGGATACGAAGCATTATTGAAACTGGTGTAATAAAGCCTATGTGCACATGTTGTATAAAAGTAGAGGAACAAGAACAGAAAAAAACCGGACTTTTTGGCTCCGGTTTTTTTCTATGAAAAGTTTTATTCTATCGAGAAGAATTCTTTGAATTATATACGAACTATATGATCTGCAAGAACAATTATTCGGCAAACAAATGGGTCAGGTTCTCGCTAAAGGGTGCTTGTACAATCCCTTTTTCGGTAATGATGGCGGTAATGTACTCATGAGGTGTAACGTCGAATGCTGGGTTGTAGACTTTGATGCCCTGCGGGGCGGTCCTTTTACCAAAGCTTTCGGTAACTTCCTCCGCAGAACGCTCTTCAATCGGAATATCTGCGCCTGTTGCGGTCTGCAAATCAATGGTAGATAGTGGCGAAGCGACATAAAAAGGAATGCCATGCGCCTTCGCTAGCACAGCTAGGCTATAGGTGCCGATTTTGTTGGCCACATCTCCATTAGCAGCGACTCTATCTGTGCCGACAATAACGGCCTGTACCCATCCTTTGGACATCACCATGCCCGCCATATTGTCACAGAGCAGGGTGACATCAATGCCTGCCTGCTGAAGCTCGAAAGCGGTCAGGCGCGCCCCCTGCAGCACGGGGCGGGTTTCGTCGGCAAATACTTTGAGGTGAATGCCGTTCTCCTGCGCAAGGTACATCGGCGCGAGCGCTGTTCCGTATTTCGCTGTCGCCAATCCGCCTGCATTGCAGTGAGTAAGTACGCCCATCCCGTCCTCGAACAGAGGTAAAGCATGGATGCCGATCTGGCGACATACTTCCTCATCCTCTGCCTGAATGGCTGTGGCTTCACGCTCCAGCCCGGCATTCCAGTCTTTGACCTGACCTCCGCTAGCTTCAATGATGAGTTCCCCAGCCCGCTTCTTCATGCGGTCCAAGGCCCAGAACAGGTTCACTGCCGTCGGGCGTGAAGTAGCCAAATGTCCGCACACGGCGTGTACATGCTGCAGCCACCCAGCGGCGTCGGTGCCGTCGTAGGCGGTAGCTCCTAGCACAACGCCGTAGGCCGCAGCCATCCCGATAGCGGGCGCACCACGTACCTTCATGGCATGTATGCCATCCCATACTTCCTCGGCCGTGAATAAATCCAGCATGACAATCGTTTCGGGCAGTAGACGCTGATCCAACATAGACAAACGGTTGCCTTTCCACACCAGCGAAGATAGAGCCTGACTGGGCACTGTAGCTTTCCCAGAGGTTACGGGCGACGATTCTTTCTTTTCACTCATATTCATTAAGCTCCTTTAGTTTGGGCAGCTGTTGCTGTCCGAACAATGTCTCCCAGTTCCCGAATCGAATGAAGCTCGCGATTGCGAAGAACCAAGGATTTACCGATAGATAACGCCAGACGTTCCGCAGCTTCCTTGATAGCAGGATCGGCAATGGTGTCGATATCTGCCACATGCGACAGGCTGATGATACGGCGAATCACTTTGCACCCTGCAAAACCAATCGTATCTTGCAGTACTTTCTGGAGATACAAGTCCTGATATCCCGCTGTACGTGCCATATGATCGGTGACATGCTCATCCCACAGTTTGCGGAACCTACGCTCAAACTGCTCCCATACCTGAATGGCGGTCTCCAGAACCCAGTCACGCCTTTCCTTTAGAGCCTTCTCGCCAGAGGTCCATCCGGGTTGTGCTGCGTAGTTCAACAGCAGATTGGCGATCACCGCTCCGATATCAAAGCCCATGGGTCCGTAGTAGGCAAATTCAGGATCAATGACTTTAGTCGATTCGGTCGTTACAAAAATGCTACCAGTATGAAGATCACCGTGCAGAAGCGCTTCGGTTCGTGTCAAAAACTTTTCTCGCAGCAAAGCCACTTCCAGGTGAAGCACTTGATCTGTACGTAGTGCCTCTGCTTCGTCTTCGATGTACGCACCATAGTTGTTATTATCTGAGAACCGATACGGTTCATCCAGAATCAGATCCTCAGTTATTTTGCAGAGATCCGGGTTGATAAAGCGTTTAACCAGGTCTTTTTTATCCTGCTGATTCATGCCCAAATCTGAGGTGAAGAAGAGCGTGCGTGCCAGAAACTCCCCAATATGATTAGCGAAATATGGATAGGTGTTTCCTTCTATTAGTCCCTTGCGCATGATGGTGTGTGAGCTAAGATCCTCCATCACGGTCAACGCAAGCTCATCGTCATACGCCAGTACCGCAGGAACTAATTCGGGGCAAATGTGGTGTTCCTGCTGAAGTGCCTCACGTTCAATACGGGCACGATCCAGTGAAAGCGGCCAGGATTCACCCACAATTTTTACATAGGGAAGTGCCTGCTTGGCAATGATACTCTTGTTAGATTCAGAATCCGTAATATGAAAAACCAGATTTAAGTTACCATCACCGATTTCTCGGCATTCCAGACGGGCTTCCTGACTAAAAAATCCGGGGATGTTCTTCACGAATTCGATTGCTTCTTCAGTGGTTAAAGGATGATATTGGGACAACGAAGTCACCTCCATAAAATGTGCGCATGTAAATAGTTTAAAAAATATCACAATATTAAACCAAGTATTTTGATAGGATAGAGAAAGTATAACGAAAATCATTGAAGTTTTGTACATTTTTTTTATGGGGATTGAAAGAGCAAGAAAGGAGAACTCTTTTTTTGTTTCGTCTCCGTATAGAGAGGGTAAATATGAGACAGACGTCCGGCAGGTGATATTAGGATGCCCGCTGGCGTCTTACCGTCAGTAATGACGGTGATGGATATGTAAACGTTCCTGAAAGTCAATTTGATGAAAAAGGAAGGGATTTATGATGGCTAAAACAACAAGTAACTCGAAAAATACGCAAACCAAATCGGTGGAGGAACTTTTAAACCGTCAAGTCGCTAACCTCAATGTGTTATATGTAAAAATTCATAACTATCACTGGTATGTGAAAGGCTCTAGTTTCTACACACTCCATGTTAAATTTGAAGAGTTATACAATGAAGTGACATTGAAAATGGATGAGATCGCCGAGCGTTTGCTCGCGTTGAAAGGTTCTCCTTCCGCAACGTTGAAGGAATACCTGGAGCTGTCGTCGATTCAGGAAGCAACCGGCAACGAAGATGCTCCTAAGATGGTACAAACCTTGATCGAGGATTTTGCAACTGTATGCGAGGAGTTTCAGGAAGGTATCGAACTGGCGGAAAGCAATTCCGACCAGCCAACTGCAGATTTGCTGATTGGTTATAAAGCGGATCTGGAGAAACATATGTGGATGCTTCGCTCTTATTTGGGCTAATGGGCCGAATTTCGCTCCATCACTCAATGCCTAGTTCGGTGAATTTAATTCCACTCCATAGTGATGGGGTTACGCTCTGAAATAAACTCTCTACATGTAAAACGCTACTGACGTCATGCTGTCAGTAGCGTTTTTATGGCTGGAAAAAGATCATGCATCCCATGTTTTTTGTACAAATTTATAATTATATGAACAACCACAGGATGAATTTTGCTATTTGTGTGCCTGGTAGGGTGAACATTTTATGAAGAAAGTTGGATAACGTGTGTCTGTTGGTTGCACCCTTAAAGATATTTATTATAAAATAACTTGAGAATCATTGAGAATCAGTTTAGAATGATTATAAATAAATTTTTAAATATTACTTGAAATCAGGGGGCTCCCCTGTTTAAATATACTTTCTGATTTCGACACCACACTACATTTTTTGGAGGGTATTGCGAATATGGCTACAAACTTTAAGATTGAAGGTCTCAAGGCGACCATTGAAGGCAAGGAAATTTTGAAAGGTATTAACCTCGAAATGAAGGGCGGAGAAATCCATGCCATCATGGGTCCTAACGGTACGGGTAAAAGTACACTCGCGTCTGCTTTGATGGGTCATCCTAAATATGAAGTCACAGATGGCAAAGTAACTTTGGATGGAGAAGACGTGCTGGATATGGAAGTGGATGAGCGTGCACGTGCAGGATTGTTCTTGGCGATGCAGTATCCGAGTGAAATTGCAGGGGTAACGAACTCCGACTTTTTGCGTAGTGCGATCAACGCACGCCGTGAGGAAGGACAAGAAATCTCCCTGATTAAGTTTATCCGTCAAATGGAAAGCAAAATGAAAGAGCTCGAAATGAATCCTGAGTTTGCTCACCGTTACCTGAACGAAGGCTTCTCTGGTGGTGAGAAAAAACGGAATGAAATTTTGCAAATGATGATGATTGATCCGAAAATTGTCATTCTTGATGAAATCGACTCCGGTCTGGATATCGATGCTTTGAGAATCGTAGCTAGCGGTGTCAACGCTATGCGTTCCGAAGAGCGTGGTTTCCTTATCATTACTCACTATCAACGTCTGTTAAACTACGTTAAACCAGATTATGTACATGTAATGATGCAAGGACGTATCGTTAAATCCGGTGGTCCTGAGCTTGCTGAGCGTCTGGAAGCGGACGGTTACGACTGGATCAAGGAAGAGCTGGGTATCGTTGATGAAACTGTAGGACAAGAGGCGTAAGCCGGAAGCGAGGAGGAAAACTAATGACTACACAAACAATCCTTCCGGTAGATTCCGAGCAACTGCGTGTTCTGTCCGAACGTAACGGCGAACCATCTTGGTTGGCCGAAGACAGACAAAAAGCACTTGAGCTTGCAGGCAAACTGGAGCTTCCGGTATTTGAAAAAACAAAAATCGAACGATGGAAATTAAACGATTACGGTCAACATAAACAGAACGAGGTCATTGCATCGGTAGGGCAGGTCCCGGCAGCCATTGCTGATCTGGTCAAAGAGCAACAGGAGGGTGGTCTGATTATTCAGCGCAACTCCGGCGCGGTATATGTGAAGCTGAGCGAGGAATTGGCGGCGCAAGGCGTCATTTTCACGGATTTACAAACAGCGGTTAAAGAGCATGCTGATTTGGTTAAAGCTCATCTGAACACAGTTATTAAGGCTGAAGAAAATTCATTATCTGCATTGCACGCAGCACTCTGGAACGGTGGAGTATTTGCTTATGTGCCTAAAAATGTAGAACTGAACGTTCCGCTTCAAGCTGTATTTCTGACGGACGATGCGACTGCAACGTTTGCACCGCATGTGCTGCTCATTGTTGAAAGCCACAGTTCCGTGACGTACGTAGACAACTATGTATCTGCGGATTTGGCGGCACCTGTTCTTCATAACGGTGCGGTAGAAGTTGTTGCAAATGCAGGAGCTAAAGTACGTTATGCGACAGTCCATCAGTTTGGAGAGCAAGTAACGGATATTTCGATTCGTCGTGCTACGTTGGGAAATGACGCAGCTATCGAATGGATTGTGGGCGAAATGAACAACGGTAATACAGCAAGCAATACCATGTCCGTGCTCACAGGCAATGGCTCCAATTCGGATGCCAAGATCATTGCTGTTGGTTCCGGCTCTCAAAAGCTGAACTATACGACACAAGCACAGCATTTTGGTAAAAATTCCGCCAGTCAGATGATTACGCGCGCAGTAATGCGTGAAGAAGCGTCTTCCATCATTAACGGAATTACAAAAATTGAAAAAGGTGCTACCAAAGCAGACGGTCAGCAAACAGAACGTGTTCTTATGCTCAGCCCGAAAGCGCGTGGTGACGCTAACCCGATCCTGCTGATTGATGAAGATGATGTAACGGCAGGTCACGCAGCATCGGTTGGTCAGGTAAACCGTGAACAAGTGTATTACTTGATGTCCCGCGGGATTAGCCGTGCAGAAGCTGAACGTCTGATTATTTATGGCTTCTTGGCACCTGTCGTATCTGAAATTCCGCTCGAAGGACTTCAACATCAGCTGCAAAGCCTTGTTGAAAGGAAGTTAGGCCAATGAATACTGCATTGATCCGTGAACAGTTCCCGATTTTACATCAGGAGATTAACGGTCATCCGCTGGTTTATTTGGATAATGCGGCCACTTCGCAAAAACCGCTGGCGGTCATCGAGGCGATCAAGCACTACTACGAATATGATAATTCAAATGTTCACCGTGGTGTGCATACCTTGGGTAGTCGCGCAACGGATGCTTATGAAGGTGCGCGGGAGAAGGTAGCCCGCTTTCTGAATGCAAAGCGCAGTCAGGAAATTATTTTTACAAGAGGAACAACAACGGCGTTGAATCTGGTCGCTTCTTCCTATGGCAGGGCTAATTGCCAGGCAGGTGATGAAATTGTCATCACACAAATGGAGCATCACAGTAATCTGATTCCGTGGCAACAGGTAGCCAAAGCCACAGGCGCGACTTTAAAATATATTCCACTTCAAGAGGATGGTAGCGTTGATCTTGCTGATGTTGAGAATACCATTACAGAAAACACGAAAATTGTAGCGATTGCGCATGTCTCCAATGTGCTGGGTGTTGTGAACCCTGTCAAAGAGATTGCAGCTATTGCGCATCGCAACGGCGCAGTCATCGTTATAGACGGTGCACAAAGCACACCACATATGAAAGTAGACGTGCAAGACATCGATGCTGACTTTTATGCCTTTTCGGGTCACAAAATGTGTGCTCCTACTGGGATCGGAGCACTGTACGGCAAGAAGGCGCTGCTGGAAAACATGGAGCCCATTGAGTTCGGCGGTGAAATGATCGACGATGTGGGATTGTACGAATCCACATGGAAGGAGCTGCCTTGGAAATTTGAAGGTGGAACCCCGATTATAGCCGGAGCCGTTGGTTTGGGAGCTGCCATTGATTTTCTGGAAAGCATCGGACTGGACGCCATTGCACAGCATGAAAGCCGTCTGGTCGACTATGCTCTCAAACGTCTCCGTGAAGTGGAGGGATTGACGATTTACGGACCTGCAGAACGTCATGTCGGGCTTGTAACATTCAACTTGGATGATGTGCATCCGCATGATGTAGCTACCGTATTGGATAGCAAAGGGGTGGCTGTACGTGCAGGCCATCATTGCTGCCAGCCATTGATGCGCTGGTTGAAAGCCAGTGCGACTGCACGTGCCAGCTTTTACCTCTATAACACGGAAGAGGAAGTCGACGCTTTGGTCAGCGCCTTAATCCAAACAAAGGAGTATTTTGGCGATGCAACTTGATGACTTGTACCGACGCGTGATTATGGATCATTATAAAAATCCGCGCAATCGCGGACGTTTTGAGGACGATGCCGTTACGGTGGATTTGAATAATCCTACGTGTGGTGACCGGATTTCTCTTCAACTCAAAACGAAAGACGGCGTGGTCGAAGATGCCCGTTTTACTGGCGAAGGCTGCTCGATTAGTATGTCCTCAGCTTCGATGATGACAGAAGCGGTCAAAGGAAAAACGATTGATCAGGCACTGGATATGGCAAGCCGCTTCTCTTCTTTAATGAAGGGAGAAGCCGTTGAATTCGATGATTATGAAGAATTGGAAGCTTTGTCAGGCGTGAATAAGTTCCCGGCCCGCATCAAATGTGCGACACTGGCTTGGAACGCGCTGCGCAAAGGGATTGATGAAGATAAATAATTTAAATAGAACAGAGGAGGTTTGAGAAACATGGCCAAGAAAGCACCGGAAATGGAAGAGTATAAATATGGCTTTCGTGACGAGCACAAGTCCATTTTCCAAACAGGTAAGGGTCTCACTCCGGAAATTGTAAAGGAAATCTCCAAAATTAAGGATGAGCCAGAATGGATGCTGGAGTTCCGTCTGAAAGCACTGAAACAGTTTGAAAAAATGCCAATGCCAAACTGGGGCGGAGATATGGATGAACTGGATTTCAACGATATCCAGTACTATGTAAGACCTTCCGAGAAACAAGGGAAGACATGGGAAGAAGTTCCGACGGAAATTAAAGAAACCTTTGATAAACTGGGTATTCCTGAGGCGGAGCAAAAGTTTTTGGCTGGTGTATCCGCACAGTATGAATCCGAGGTTGTCTACCACAGTATGCAAAAGGAACTGGAAGACCAGGGCGTTATTTTCATGGATACCGATACGGCGTTGCGTGAGCATCCTGAGATTCTGAAAGAGTATTTTGCAACAGTTGTACCTCCTGCGGACAATAAGTTTGCTGCACTGAACAGTGCGGTATGGTCAGGCGGTAGCTTCATCTATGTACCAAAAGGTGTGAAATGTGAAGTTCCATTGCAGGCTTACTTCCGTATTAACTCGGAAAACATGGGTCAATTTGAGCGTACGCTCATTATTGCCGACGAAGACAGCTTTGTGCATTATGTAGAAGGCTGCACGGCTCCAATTTACAGCACGAACTCGCTGCATAGTGCCGTGGTCGAAATTATTTGTAAGAAGAACGCACGCGTTCGTTATACAACGATCCAGAACTGGGCACCAAACATCTATAACCTGGTAACCAAACGTGCGGTTGCAGAAGAAAACGCAACGATGGAATGGGTCGATGGTAACATCGGTTCCAAGTTGACGATGAAGTATCCAGCCGTTGTATTGAAAGGCCGTGGAGCGAAAGGGATGGTCCTGTCCATCGCTGTTGCAGGCAAAGGCCAGCATCAGGATGCAGGTGCGAAAATGATCCATTTGGCACCAGACACCACCTCCACAATTGTATCCAAGTCGATCAGTAAGCACGGCGGTAAAGTAACGTATCGCGGATTAGCTTCATTCGGTCGTCAGGCTCAAGGTGCAAAATCGAATATCAAGTGTGATACGCTGATTTTGGATAATCAATCAACTTCAGATACTATTCCTTATAATGAAATCATGAATGACGACATCACGCTTGAGCACGAAGCAACGGTTTCCAAGGTATCGGAAGATCAGCTGTTCTATCTGATGAGCCGTGGTTTGACTGAAGCAGAGGCAACGCAAATGATCGTTATGGGCTTTATTGAGCCGTTCACCAAAGAGCTGCCGATGGAATATGCGGTAGAAATGAACCGTTTGATCAAGTTCGAAATGGAAGGCAGTATTGGTTAAAACGCAGTAACCTTTGGTGTGACAAGGTTTTTGAGGTATTCTAAAGCTGTTAAATTGGAGTCGTGTCGATTTTGTGCCGACTCGGATTTCCTGCTAGTACAGAAGGCGAACTTTTTAAGTTCGCCTTCTTCTATTTTTTCCGTAATGTCTAAAAAGATGTCGGCAGTTTTCTGAATTGTCTTATGATCTAACGCTTTTATAAGGGGAGATAGAATTAAAAAAAATTATTGTTAGGACTGCGGATAATTGCCTAGCACTTAACTATGTTTGCTTAATAGGATATTGTAAAGCCACAAAACATAAGGAGGCAGGCAACGGATGCAGAAGAATAAAGCTGGAGTGAAGAAGAAAACCCTCTCTTCTAAACAGACACAGAGGCATGTACATGAATTTGAAGGTAGTACCAAACTGGCTGAAGAAGGCGCAGACCGACATAACCACCGCTTTGCAGGTGTTACTGGGCAAGCGATTCGAGTTGGAAGAAGTCATGTCCATGAAATTGATCTTTCAAAAACTGATTTCGTGAACCATTTTCATAATCTGAGAAGGATTAGAACAGGACCCGCTATTCCAGTCGGAAATGGCAAGCACGTACATTTTGTTACGGGCCAAACCACATTAAATGATGGTCATGTACACCAGTTCAATTTCGCAACATTGATCCAGGCACCTCTTATTTAATAAACAAATGTAGCAAATAATATAGTAGTAGAAACGCGTTTTTATTGTGTTTGATCGTTGTAAATTGTGACTAGGTTAATGTCCCTAACATAAAAAGAGGCTGTCCTTCGTAGAAGAACCTACGAATCAAGGACAGTCTCTTTTTATTCGCGTAGCCTGGGCTTCGGCAAGACATTTCGTTCCACCGAAGTAACGCCGGGAGGCAGTAGCGGATCAGGATTCCAAATAAATTTCATCAATGGATACATGGCGTTCCCTAGATAAATCTACATATTCATCATCGTTAATTCTCACTAAGGGTCTGAAGTAATCAGCAGGATTGTTCAGAATAATCGTTCCTGTCTGCCCTGTAGTCAGCAGAACCTGCTTATTAATGAAATTAGGAAGCATATGTCTGATGAACACTTGGGTAGCTTCTGGGTTTAGATGTCCAAAACTCATGCTGTGCAGCTCGCGTAATACGGCGAGTAGCTCCTGCTTTGTCTGGTACACACGATTGGAAATCATCGCGCTATACACGTCTGCAATAGCTGTTATGCTGGCAAAAGGATGAATTTCTTCCTTGAACAGTCCATGGGGATATCCACTTCCATCTTCACGCTCGTGATGCTGCAAGGCGACAATTGCAGAAATCTCATCGCTGGTTGAATTGCGAATAATATCATAGCCATAGAGAGAATGTTTCTTCATTTCATGAAATTCTTCAGGTGTCAGTTTATCCGGTTTGTTCAAAATTTCATCCGGTATCATGGATTTGCCTATATCGTGTAAATATCCGGCTTTACCAGCGGCATAAGCTTCTTCTTCTGTATATCCAAGCCATGTGGCAATGTAATATGACAGTACACCTACTTGGAGAGAATGATTATAGGTATAGTGATCTCCCCGCTCCATAATTAACAGCAGAGATACGACATCTTTTTGACGAGCCAGCTCTGAAACGAGAGGGCCGAACAGTTCATCAACTCGATATTCATCAAATTTTCCAGTTGAGGAAGCTTCGAGAAACATGCTTTCAAAGCCACTGATCGTCTGCTCCATGAGGGGAACGGCGCGTTTGAGGGATTCAGGGGAAGCTGGAACATCGGGGGCAAAGTCAACCGGAATGCTCGCAGAACCGGCATCAATGTCGATATAATCGACACCATGCATAATGAGTTTGGAAATGTCGTCATGCTGAAGCTCGGTGCCCTGAATCATGACAGGTACACCGTGCCCATTGTATGTATCGGATTTGAGGCGATCTCCCGGCTTGGCATCGGTAACGTGAACTCTCATGTGCTAACCTCCTTATTGTCGTAAATTTGTCGAAAATATGAAACAACCCTAATATATCAAGAATTATATGGGATGACAACGACTAAATTACTATTATTCCAAGCTGTAAAATAGGTCCCAGGCACCCGTTTCCTATCAGATACCTACAGTAGATTACGTCAATGCTTTTCACTATGTTTATGATGTGAGATTGTTCAGAGAGTACAGCGAAGCTTAAGGACTATGTCCACTCATATGTACCATATTGCTAAATAACATGGTATGCTTAAACATTAGAAGCTCCAAAGTCGATATATATAAAGTATAGAGGAGGGCGGTTATGGAGATGACGACTCGGCAAACGTTGACCATTTTGCATACCAATGATATCCATAGTCATTTTGGCAGTATGCCTTCGATAGCCGCGATGATCGATGAACGAAGAGCCGCATCACGGGATGCGCTGCTTGTGCTCGACATAGGAGACCACATGGACCGGATGGCCCCCGAAACGGAAGGAACGCTCGGTGGGGCAAATGTGGATGTGATTAATCTAACAGGATACGATGCAATTACGATCGGTAACAATGAGGGACTGACTTTTACCCCGGATATGATTGAACAGGCATATGCGGGAATTCATTGTCCGGTCGTATGCGGCAATATGACAGAGCGTGCTACGGGGATGAGCCCTTCGTGGATGAAGGAATCCCTTATCGTAGACAAAGCAGGAATCAAGGTCGGTTTACTCGGTGTGACGGCTCCTTTTGTAGAGTTTTATCAATTGCTGGGCTGGGATGTGCTCAATCCGTTTGAGGTGCTGGGGAAGCAGATCGCGGCACTGAGAAAGCAGGTTGATGTTTTGGTCGTGATGTCGCACCTGGGTCTACCTTCCGATCAAAAATTAGCGTCGCAGTTTCCTGAAATTGACGTTATCCTTGGAGGTCACACCCATCATGTGCTGGAGGAACCGCTTTGGATCGGAAAAACAGCTTTATGTGGGGCGGGGAAGTTCGGAACGCTGCTGGGTGAAGTGACACTAAGTCGTAACAATAGCCTCGAACCGTTTCGAGTCACGTCAGGCGGCGTAGTTCCTGTAGATCAGACACTACTGGACGAAAAAGTGGCATCGGCCATTGTGGTGCATCGCAGACAAGCAGAGCGCGCCATGGAGAGCACCATTGCGGTGACGGATCGGAAACTGGAGATTGCATATGATCAGGAATCCCCTTTTGGGAATATGCTGGCACAAGCGGTGTCCCATTTTACAGGAACAGAAATTGCCCTCGTCAATGCGGGACAACTGCTCGGCCCATTACCTCAAGGGGATATCAGTAAAGGAATACTACATTCCTTATGCCCTTCGCCGATTAATGCCTGTGTTATGAAGTTGCGGGGAAGAGATATTCGGTTGGCGCTGGAGCAGTCCTTGCTGCCTGAATTTACAGACAAGCCCATGACGGGCTTTGGCTTCAGAGGCAAAGTGCTTGGCACGATGTGTGTGGAAGGCTTGGCCATTCAGTATGACTCGGGCCGTGCTCCTTATGAAAAAGTGACGGACATTCGTGTAGCGGGTCAACTATTGGAAGAGCATGAGGAATACACAGTGGGCACGTTGGATATGTTCACTTTCAAAGCAGGTTATGAAGTGCTTGCGAACGGAACAGATCTCCGATTTATGCTTCCAGAATTTTTACGGGATTTGATTGAAATGGAGTTGAAGCGTCCGGGCGCGATGGAAGAATGTTTTGCAGCTAGGTGGCTTCAGGTATCAAAACAAT